>URUQ01000010.1 GCA_900551145.1 uncultured Eubacteriales bacterium | reverse complement strand
TCCCCCGTGAGTTCTCTCACCAAGTCCGCGAAAAATATGCTTGCACCTCTCAAAGTGCAAACGAGAGTGACCGCCTCACCCGCATAATCGCGGTTGATTTGTTCGCCGAGTTCGGCAACGCGTTTTGCGATTTCGTCTTTTGTGATAAGCACTTTCTTGATTTCTTTTCCGTACATCTTGACCTCTTGCGATAAGTATAATATTTGTTGCGGTGCATTTTCGGTACACACGTTCATTTTTTCGTAAGTTTCAATATATTTTTCGTATTGTCGTCGATTGCGACCTTTTTTGAGATTTCCACGCCGAAAACCGCCAAAACCTCGTCACCGCTCGCAAGCAACACGAGCGTATCTCTTTTGCGTAGCGGAATTTTCTTATCCGTAAGAAAGTCACCGAGGCTCTTCCTTCCGCCACCGAATTTTTCTATAAAATCACCGTCTTTTCTATATCTCAGAACGGCGTTTTGACCTATTTTGTCCCCATCGACAAAAAGCGCGCCTTTGCCCTTTTGCGCCTCGTATTCTTCCCTATCGGAGCGTTGCACGCTCGCGCCGAAGTTGTCGAAATCGTGCACTTCAAACTGAGTTTGACTTGTTTTGACCAAGTTCTCGTCTTTCGTAAAAACGAGCGCGTCCAAGTCCTTGTGCACGCAAATTCCGTGTGTAAGTTCAATCATTTTGCCGTTTTGCGCACCTTTTAGCGCAAGCACGAGCGGAAAATGTCTGCTTTCTATATCTTGCGTGACGCCCAGCGCGTTGACCGCCTTGACGATAAGCCTTTTTGCCACAAAATCGTTTTCAAGATCGCAAACGTTTAGTCGTACTTCACCGTCTTTTGCCTCTACGCTCGGAATAAACTCGTTTACGAAGTCCTCTTCCTCCACTGCGTTTTGCGAAAGGCGAGCCATATTTTTGCAAATTGACGGAAAGCGTTTTTTTAGTTCGGCGAGTTCCGCGCGCAAATAATTGCGAGTGTAATCCGTGCAAAAATTGGTCTCGTCGTCCACGTAATCTATGCCGTTTTGCGCCACGTACTCGTCGATTTCTTCCCTCGAACAGTCCAAAAGCGGTCGGATATATTTTCCTCTCACCGCTCTCATACCGCAAAGCCCGTTTACGCCCGTGCCTCGAATAATGCGCATAAGCAGAGTTTCCGCTTGGTCGTCTTGATGATGTGCAAGAGCGACCACATCGCACACTCCCTTTTCGAGCGCGTTTTCAAAGACTCGATATCGCAATATCCTTGCCGATTGTTCGACGGTGTAACCGTTGTCGCGCGCAAAAGACAAAGAATCGACTCTCTCTTGATAAAGCACAATATCGTATTTTTGGCAAAAATCACGCACAAATGCACTGTCTTTTAGGCTGTTTTCACCGCGTATGCCGTGTTCGACGTTGATTGCGACCACGTCGTAACCGCCCTTTTTCAGTGCATAAGCAAGCGCGACGGAATCCCTTCCGCCGCTCAGAGCGACACCGATTTTCTTATCCGAAAAACCGTATTCGTCAAAAAAATTATTCAAATATATTTGAATATCGTTTGCCATATTTTCGATTATACAGCAAAAAACTTCAAAACACAACAACTATACCGCAAACAATCGCAAAGCAAGCACCGTGCAATCGTCGTTTGCGCCGTTTTCGAGTGCCTTTTTCAAAATTTCGTCGGCAAGCGTCTGCGGATTTTGAGTGGAAAGATTGTCAATCATCTCGGCAATCCCGCTCGATTCGAGCACGTCGAAAACTCCGTCGCTCATCATAAGAAGCATATCTCCGTCGTAAAGTTGATATCTCGACGTGATGCTTTCAACATCGTCGAGGATACCCATCGGCGCGCAAGCGCAAGATAGCATCTCGATATTCTCTTTGCGGATAATGAAACTTGACGCCGAGCCGAGTTTTACGATGTCGAGACCGCCCGACTGCATATCCACCACCGCGATATCGAGGGTGGAAAAAACGTCGTCAAAACTCAATTTGAGCAGTTTGTTGACGAGGCTGAGTGTAATGGGGCTTTCAATGCCCGCCCTATAAAAACTTTCAATCATATTCACTGCGTTCCCGCTTGCCTCGCTTGCCTCTTTGCCGTGTCCCATACCGTCGCAAATCGCAAAAAGTCGACTGTTGCGAGATGGACAAAGCACGCTTATCGTATCACCGCACGCCTCGTCGTCGTACCGCTTTTGCGCTATACCGTACGCCACCTCGAAACACGGTGCAACTGCAAGATAAACGAGTCGCCCGTCACCCCGTTCCGCAACCTTTTCGACCTCTATATTGGCGTGAAGATTGCGGGACACTATGCGAGGCAAAACCGCCTTTTGCGCATCGTTTGCACGCACGGTCATAGTCACTTTCATATCGTTCCCGCTTCCGCTTATCACAACCTCGCTTGCGACGATATTGTGCTTTAATAGGTCGCTTTTGAGCATTTCAACCCCGTCGTTTGCGAAATTGATTTGTCCCGCACTCTCCGTGGCAAGCGAATCCAAAACGAGCGAAACGCCTGCAAATTGCTCCGCCATCATACTCTTGCACAATGCAAGATTTTGCGCCTCGCTCACACGCTGTTTGTACGCCTGCGCCGTACTGTTGATTACGGACGCGAGCGAGTGCATATTTGCGCAACGCCCCGTGACGAACGGTGGCATATCGAGTATCGTAACCCTACCGCGATTGAGTGCGGCGTCCGCCATAGGTTGGATTACACTCGAAGTATCCGAGCCGAGCGCTCCGAAACAACTTTCTCTTTCTCGACACTTTCCGCAAAAATTCCTTGCCACCTCTTTTGCAAGTTTTTCGGGCGAGCAATCGGAGGTTGATTGCGCGATTTTTTCGAGATTTGTGGACATATCGTAAAAAACGTCGCTTGCCGACGACAGTCGAAACGCAATCTCTCTGCTACGCCTGTTCACCACACCCGCATAAGCATGACGATTGTCAGAAGCAGTGCGACTTTTCACTTTTGCAATCACACTTTTTGGGATACACAAGCACGAGATTATGCCAACCGCCACCGTTATAAGCGATTGCCATCCCGCGCCGGAGTATACCGAAAGCAACCACCATATACCCTCGATTGCAAGCATCGCAAGAGCGGACGACCATTTTGTGAACGGTGAAAACGCCACCGCAACGGCAGCAGTCGCAACGGCAACTCCCATCCACTCCGCACCGCCGAATTTTATCGTAGCGCCAAGCCCCATAAGCACGCCGTAAAGAAGCGTTACACTCGGCTTGAAGCACACAGAGCACGCCAAAATTCCGAATGCAATCACCGCGTGATAGGCGTAAAACCCGTACCCGCCCACGCCTGCAAGCGCATATCCCGTTGCGCAAAGCACCACTGCCGAGCATATCTTCTCGTCAATAGTTGCCTTGTGGAATGCGCCTCTTACGAACACCGCGTACGCGCTTATGCCTTGGCAAAACGTGAAAACCGCCGTCACGATTAGACTTATACCGACGAGCAAATAATCCTTTTCAAACAAGCAAGAACATACCGCATACGGTATCATACCTACAAGCGCGACGAGCGCAACCGACCAGAGCGGGACGTTCTTTTTGAGTTTGAAGAAAAGCGCGTATAGTCCAAATAACAACAGCACGGGCGCGCACGTGTAAAGTAACATAAACCACGACAGCATAAACGTGCAATTAGCAATGATAAAACACGGCGCAAGCACGAGTACGTTTTGGCGTGCAAATACCAGTCCGCATACAAGCGCAAGCGACAGCGCGTAGCCGAACCTGTCCACCGACGCAAACAAAAATATTGCAAGCCATTGAGCAGATACCGTTATTGCGGTCTTGACCGACGGTTTGAAATCGGCAAAATCAATACTTCTTTTTCGAGCGTTCAAAGTCCTTGTTCTCATACTCGCATTATACCTCTTACACTCCGCGAAAAACTTGCTTTGCGTGGTGCAAAAAGTCAAAAATTCGTTTTTATCGTCGATATGTGTCAAAACTATTCTTTGTCGAAAACTGTGTTTTATCTTCGATTTTGACATGATTAAACTTCGATTTTGCACAGTTTTCAAAGATGCGCGTTATACGAAAACGATTTGACAAAATAGCCGACAAAAGGTATAATCTTGCATTGATGAGAAAGATAAATCAGTCTTCGAGACTTGAAAAAATCAAACGCATTTGTCTTCTCGCACTTATGCTTGCGTTGACGACGATATTCTGTTTCGTGCCGGTACAATTCGGCACGATAACTCTTGCGTTGATGATTTTGCCCACTCTCATCGTCGCTTGTTGTTGCGATTTCAAGTCGTCCGCAATTATGGGACTTGCGATGGGACTTATCAACTATATTGCGTGGTTCACCACCAAAGCCGCGTCCCCTATCGCACCTATTTTTCAAAATCCGCTCGTTTGCATTTTGCCTCGTTTCTTGATTGCGGTAACTACGTATCTTACGAGAGCAGGTCTTGAAAAGGCAATTTTCAAAACCGCGTTTGCACGCCGTCATTCCTACGAATATCAAAGACTTATAGACGACGCAAACGGCAAAAACGACGACATAGACGAGCGTTTGCAAAATGACAATTCACCTTCAAACGACGTTTCTCAATCGGGTATCGCTCATGCAGATCATAGTATAATCGTTTCAAAATCCCAAAAGAAATACCAAGCGACGGACACCGTCATACACCATATTATATACGCCGTATCGACGGCAATAGGCGTCGTCACCAACACGCTGTTCGTTGCGATATTCACTCTCGTCTTTTTCAATAACACGTCTATTGCACAAAACACCGTGGTTACGGTGGATTACGTGCTTGCGTGGTTCGGGTTCAATTTTGCAATCGAAGTGGTTGCATTTTCACTTCTCGTTCCTCCTATCGTGCTTGCTTTGCGCGCTTCAAAACTCGTAAAATAATCGAGAAAATAATACAGTTTTTCATAGTTGTATAAAAAATTACGTCTAACCCCATAAAATCTTATTGATCAAAAAAATTGACTATTTACACGATTTTTTGGTTGTGTTATAATATTTTTATCCTAAAAATAAGGTGGTTTATGGGAAAATTCGTCCTCGCCTACGACGTAGGCACAACCGGTATCAAAACTTGTCTTATCGAAATCGATCAATGTATCAAAATAATCAAATCGGCGTCGCAAGGCTACAATCTTTACGTGCTTGACAACGGCGGAGCGGAACAAGATCCGCAAGAATGGTGGGATGCTATGGCACAAACCACTCATCGCATTTTCGAGAACTGCGACGTACGCCCCGACCAAGTGGAAGGCATCTCTTTCTGCTCGCAAGCGCAAGGTTTGGTGCTCGTTGACAAGGACGGCGTCCCCGTTCACCGCGCGTTCAGTTATATGGACCAACGCGCCACCAAAGAAATCAAGGACGGCATCAAATTCGGCTTGCAAGTCGAGGGCGCAAACCTTGGTCGTTTGCTCAAATCTTTGGCAATCACAGGTGCCGCACCGCTCAGCGTAAAAGACCCGCTTTGGAAATACAACTGGCTCAAAAACAACGAACCGGACAACTTCGCACGCGTATATAAATGGCTCGATGTCAAGGAGTATTTGATTGCTCGTATGACGGGTGAGTTCGTTATGACTCACGACTCTGCGTTCGGCACTATGCTTTATGACCTCAAACACAAATGTTTCAGCAAAACAATGTGCAAAATGTTCGGCATAAATATGGCGCATCTTCCCCGCCTTATCGAATCCACGGAATGCGCGGGTGTGCTCACCGAAAAAGCAGCGGAGGAACTCGGCGTCGTGGGTGGCATCAAAGTCTATGGCGGTGGTATGGACGCAAACCTCATCGGCGTGGGCGCAGGCTCTACGGCAGTCGGCGATACGCATATTTACAGCGGAACGTCGGGTTGGGTTGGCACGATTACGGACAAGCCCACCGTTGACGTAACGTCGATGATTGCGGCAGTCGTTGCGGCACAACCCCAAAAATACAATTATTTTGCCGAACTCGAAACGTCGGGCAAATGCTTTGAATGGGTAAAGGACCACATCGCTTTGGACGAGTGCGGAATTTACGTACAAAAGAAACACATTGCCGAGGATTTTGAAAGCAAGTACCTTAGTCTCTTCTCTTATATGACGGAAATCGTCGGCAAGATACCCGCGGGTTGCGGCGGAGTTATCTTCACGCCGTGGCTACACGGCAACCGTTGCCCGTTTGAAGACCCCAACGCAAGAGGCATGTTCTTCAACATAAGCTTAGAGACAGGCAAGACGGAACTTATCCGTGCCGTGCTCGAAGGTATATGCTATCACAAGCGTTGGATGCTCGAAGCCTCTGCAAAGAAAGTCAAACCGTCCGACGTCATAAGATTTGTCGGTGGCGGTGCGCTTTCCGACTTCACCTGCCAAGTGCTTGCCGATATCACGGGACACGTCATCGAAACCGTTGACAACCCTCAAAACGTGGGTGCTGTGGGTGCTGCCGCTTGCGTCGGCGTCGGAATGGGCATTATTCCCTCTTTTGACGAAATAAAGAAGTTTATCCCCACAAAAAAGACGTTTAACCCCAACTTTGAGTTGAAAGATAAAGTCTACGACAAAGGCTTCGAAGTGTTCAAAAACCTCTACAAGCAAAACAAACAAAACTTTGCGATGCTCAACAAGCAATAACAAAATCACCTTAAAATTTAATTATGATACAAAAAAAGACGATTGCGCGACACGCAATCGTCTTTTGTTTCAATTTGCTTTATTACAACTCTTTGCTTGTAAAAGTAAGGGGCAAAATATCGCTAAATTTGTACACTTTGAAATCGTCGGGAGTGCCGAGTATCACTTCAAAATCCGCATCGCAAAACTCCGCCATAACTTGACGGCATACACCGCAAGGGGAACAGTTCGGGGATATTTCGCCTTCCCTTCCGCCTACTATTGCTATGCACTTAAACTTTTTCTCTCCCTCGCTCACCGCTTTTGCAAACGCCGTGCGCTCGGCACATATCGACGGAGAATAAGCGGCATTTTCGAGATTGCACCCTGTGTATTCTTTTCCGCTTTTACCAACGAGCACCGCACCCACGCGGTAGTGCGAGTAAGGCACGTGCGAGAAGGCGCGCATTTCGTTTGCACGAGTCATAAGTCTTTTATAATCTGTCATAATTCACCTCATTTGACGTATTCAAAAGTTATTTTTCAACTTTTGAGAGGAAACTTTCACCCGCTGTGTCCTCTTTGTCCACGCCGAGATATTCAAGCACCGTTGCCGAGATATCCGCAAACGTGCTTCTCGTGCCGAGGTCGACGCCCGCTTTGATGCCGTCTCCGCAGACTATCATAGGCACGTATTCACGCGAATGGTCGGTGGACGGTGTGGACGGATCGCAACCGTGGTCTGCCGTGATGATAAGCATATCGTCTGCGCGCATATTCTTCAAAAATTCGCCGAGATAGCGGTCAAATTCCGTCATTGCGCTTGCATAACCGACGATGTCGTTGCGATGGCCGTATTTCATATCGAAATCCACCAAATTGACAAAGCACAAGCCTTCGAAATCGCGCTTTTGGATATCGAGCGTCACTTCCATACCGTTGGCATTGGACGTCGTGCGGTTGGACTCGCTTACGCTCTTGCCCGCGAAGATATCGTATATTTTGCCGACGGATATCGTGGCAAGATTATGCTTTTTGAGCACGTCAAGCATAGTGGTGTGCGGAGGTATCAAGGAATAATCGTGTCGATTGGAAGTGCGCGTAAACGGCCACTCTCCCGTGAACGGACGAGCGATGACTCTGCCGACGCAGTGTTCTCCTTGAAGCATATCTCTTGCGATTTGACAATAGCGGTAAAGTTCGGGTACGGGAACGACGTCCTCGTGCGCCGCGATTTGGAAAACGCTGTCCGCCGACGTATAGACGATGAGCGCGCCCGTCTTAACATGTTCTTCTCCGTAGTCTTTTATGACTTCCGTACCGGAATAAGGCTTGTTGCAAAGCACTTTTCTGCCCGTGCGCTTTTCAAATTCCTCGATAACGTCCTCGGGAAAACCGTTCGGATAGGTCGGAAGCGGTTTTGGAGAGATTATACCTGCGATTTCCCAGTGTCCTATGGTGGTATCTTTTCCCATAGACGTCTCTTTCAATCTTGCAAAACTTCCTTGGGGGTCGGATACGCCTCCGCCCACACCCTCGATGTTGAAAAGACCGAGATTTACAAGATTCGGACAATCAAAATGCTCGTCTTTTCTTATTGCGCCGAGAGTGTTGCTCCCCTCGTCGTGCCAAAGATACGAGTCGGGCATTTCACCGCAACCGCAACTGTCAAGAACGATAATAAATACTCTTTTGCTCATATTCACCTCTTATCAATGATAATAAGTTGCTTTGCGTGCTCGATTTATGCAAGTTCGAGCGCTATTTCCATCATTTTGGTGAAAGAATTTTGTCTTTCTTCCGCCGTGGTGTTTTCTTCGGGATAAATGAAACTGTCCGAAACGGTGCAAATGCAAAGTGCTTTTTTGCCTGCGCGCGCCGCGTTGCAATAAAGTGCGGCGGACTCCATCTCGACGCCGAGAACGCCCATCTTTGCCCATTGCATACCGCTGTTTGCGTCGTCGTAGAAAGTATCCGACGAGAAGATGTTGCCCACCTTGTAGTTGACTCCCTCTCTTTCGCAAATTTCCGCCGCTCTGCGTACAAGGTCAAAGTCGGCTATCGGACAGAACGTACCCGGTAGATTGTATTGCATTGCGTAGTTGCCGTTGGTGCAAGCTCCCATTGCAATGATGATGTCCTTTGCGTGCAAGTCTTTGTCGAACGAACCGCAAGAGCCTATGCGGATAATGTTTTTGACGTCGTAAAAATTGTACAATTCATACGAATAAATGCCGATTGCGGGCTGTCCCATTCCGGAAGCCATAACAGACACTCTCTTTCCCTTGTAATAGCCGGTGTAGCCGTTGACGCCTCTTACGTTGTTGACCAAAGTGGCGTTTTCAAGAAAATTTTCCGCAATAAATTTGGAGCGAAGCGGATCGCCCGGCATAAGAACGGTATCTGCGAAATCACCGAGTTTTGCCGTAATGTGTGGGGTTGGAACTGACATATTTTTCCCTCCATATAATTTGTAATTGTTGCACGAATATGCATTTTAACGTATGCAAATACGTTGATAAACGCCTTTTCCTGCGATTTGCACATATTTATCTATGCGCATATATTTGTGTGACCTCGTATGCACGAAGTCGCATATATTCACAATTAGTATTGACCGTCTGCTTCTTGCTTTTTGACGATTTTGACGATACGGCTCGTGCCGAGTCTTTCCGCGCCGAGTCTTACAAACTCTTCTGCGTCTTCTATTGACGAGATACCGCCCGCCGCTTTCATACGCACGTTTTTGCCGATATGCTCTGAGAAAAGTTTGATATCGTCAAAAGTTGCGCCCGACTTTGAAAAGCCCGTGGACGTCTTTATAAAGTCCGCGCCCGCGCGCGTTACGATTTGGCACATCTTGATTTTTTCATCGTCCGTGAGCAAGCAAGTCTCGATGATGACTTTGAGGATTTTGTCTCCGCAAGTTTGTTTGAGCGTTTTGATTTCGTCCTCGACATATTGATAGTTGCCCGCTTTGAGCGCACCGATATTGATGACCATATCGATTTCGTCCGCACCGTTTTTGAGTGCGTCCGCGGTTTCAAAATTCTTGACGGCAGTGGTGTTGTAGCCGTTGGGGAAACCTATAACCGTGCATATCGCAAGGCGGTCTCCTACGTACTCTTTTGCTTCTTTCACGTAGCACGGGGGTATGCAAACGGACGCCGTGTGGTACTTCATACCGTCATCGCATATTGCTTTGATATCTTCCCACGTTGCGGTTTGAGAAAGAAGAGTGTGGTCGCATTTGCTCAAAATATCTTTGATATCCATAGTATACCTCACTTATTATTTTCAAGACGAGAGAGTTTTGTTGCGATTTTTGAAGCAAGCACCGCGTTGTTAAGCACGAGTTTTATATTGCTTTCAAGGCTCTCTCCGCCCGTGATTTTTTGTATTTTGTCAAGCAAAAACGGAGTGATGTCTTTGCCTTTTACACCGAGAGCGTTTGCCTCGCTCACGGCCTCTTTTATTACGCTCTCGATATAGTCGGCGTCCATTGAATACTGCTCGGGAATAGGATTGCATATAAGCATACCGCCACCCAAACTCAAAGCGTCCTTGGCGTGTATCGCACTCGCGATTTCGTCGGGAGAGTCCATACGCATAGGCACTTTGAATCCGCTTCTGCGTGTAAAGAACGCGGGAAGTTCGTTCGTTTGATATCCGATGACGGCAACGCCCTTTGTTTCGAGATATTCGAGAGTCAATCCCAAATCGAGTATACTTTTTGCTCCGGCACACACGACGTTGACGGGCGTGCGAGCAAGTTCTTCGAGGTCGGCGGATATATCCATAGTTTCTTGCGCGCCTCTATGCACACCTCCGATACCGCCGGTTGCAAATACTTTGATGCCCGCCATTGAGGCAAGTATCATAGTGGCCGCAACCGTGGTCGCTCCGTCAATTCCTTTTGAGACTACCACGGGAATATCGCGTCTGCTTGTCTTGGTGACGGAAAGTCCCGCCTTGCCGAGATACTCTATTTCTTCTTCGGAACATCCCACCGTGCATACACCTTTAATGATGGCGATAGTCGCAGGCACCGCGCCGTTGTCTCTTACAGTTTGCTCAACGGTGAGTGCGGTTTGCACGTTCTTGGGATAAGGCATGCCGTGAGATATAATCGTTGACTCCAACGCAACTACGGGTTTGCCCTCTTCGAGTGCTTTTTTCACTTCATCGGATATTTTCAATTGTATATTCATTTTTTACCTTGTATTTTCGTATTTTGGTTATTTTTCCTATAATACACTTTTTGTGTTTTGCTAAAACATCGTATTTTACAACACTATTCGTGTTTTTGCACACCTAATATTCCAGCTTATACGACGATTTCAGTGTATTTTAGACATTTTGCAACACTTTTTGTGTTTTATACTCATTCGCTTATTCTTTTCAAAATCGCGTTGACGATCATCTCGTAAGCGACGTTGTTGTGTCCGCCTTCGGGCACTATGATGTCCGCAAGACGCTTGGACGGTTCTATAAAATGCTCGTGCATGGGTTTGACCGTGGTGAGATATTGCTTGACGACAGATTCGAGACTTCTGCCTCTTTCGTTGACGTCACGCATTATTCTTCTTATTATACGCACGTCCGCGTCGGTGTCGACGTATATCTTGATGTCGAGCATATCCACGATTTGCGGATTTTGAAAAGCCATAATGCCTTCGAGGATTATAACTCTTGCGCTCTTGGTTTCTATCCACTCGTCCGTACGGCAGTGATGAGAAAAGTCGTAGGTCGGGCGAAAGACCGTCTCTCCGTTTTTGAGCTTGGAAAGATGATCTATGAGCAAATCCACGTCCAAAGAATCCGGGTGGTCGTAGTTGATCTTGCAACGCTCTTCGAAGGTTAGATTGTCGTTGGACTTGTAATAACAGTCCATACTGAGCATTGCCGAATTGTCTCCGAACGCCTTGTGTATACGCCTTGCAAGAGTGGTCTTTCCGCTCCCCGTACCGCCTGCTATGCCTATAACGATATTATTCATACTCACCTCACAGATAAAGCCCTTTGGCTTCTTGTTCGGCTTTCTTTTTAAGCCAGCACTTGCGACACATTGCAACGTAGCGGTCGTTTCCGCCAAGGCAAACCTGCTCACCCTTGAACACTATATTGCCGTGGTCGTCCATACGCGCGTTGACGGTGGCTTTTGCACCGCATTTGCACACGGACTTAATTTCGCTTATTGACTCCGCGATTTCAAACAAGCGTTTGCTTCCCGGGAACATGTGCGTGGTAAAATCCGTGGCAAGACCGAAACAAAGCACGGGAATATTGAAGTCGATGACGATTTGTCCGAGTTGGTCCACTTGCTCGGGCGTCAAAAACTGGCACTCGTCCACGATGATGACGTTGCAAGAGGAATAATTTTTCTTGTAAAGCGCGTACAAATCCTCCGTTTGTGACACCGCAAGCGTAGGCGCGCTGAGCCCTATCCTCGAACGAGTGATACTTTCACCGTCGCGATTGTCAACCGCCGGCTTCATAAGCATAACTTTCATACCGCGTTCTTCGTAATTGAACTTGGTTATGAGTGCCTGCGCGGTTTTCGAGCACCCCATTGCTCCGAACTTAAAATACAGTTTTGCCATTTGCGTTCCCTTATATCTTTGGTAAATATTTTGCTTTTTCTATTATTCCACTCTGTCAAGCACGATAGGTCTGTCAACGGGCTTTTGCTCGCAAATAGTCGTGGACTCGATAAACTTGCGCTCGGCGTTTTCAAATCGATTTTCGTCGGACGTGTACATAATCGCGATAGGCTCGCCCTCTCTTACGTAGTCGCCCGTCTTCTTATAGAGCACGATACCCGCCGAGAAGTCTATGCTTTCTTCTTTTGTATTTCTGCCCGCGCCGAGAAGCAAACTTGCGATACCGTAGCCCTCGGTGTCCACGTGGTGAATATATCCGTTCTTTGTCGCTTTGACGACCTTTTCAAACGGTGCTTTGGCAAATTTGTCGGGATTGTCGATACACTCAACGTCACCGCCTTGCGCCGCGACCATTTGTTTGAACGTTTCGAGTGCGGTTTTGTCCTCGATTGCCCATTTTACGGCGTTTTCGCACTCGTCCATACTTCCTTTGCCCGCAAGATAGAGCATATTTGCGGCAAGTATCATACAAATCTCCGTAAAGTCTTGCGGACCGTGACCGTTGAGAGTGTCGATTGCCTCTTTCACTTCGAGCGTGTTGCCTATCGCATTGCCCAAAGGTCTGTCCATATCCGTGATAAGCGCAAGCATTTTTTTGCCGGCGCGCTTTCCTATCTCCACCATAACGGACGCAAGTTCTCTGCTGTCTTCGAGCGTCTTTGCAAAAGCACCGCTTCCCGTCTTGACGTCGAGCACTATACAATCGTCGTCGGCGGCAAGTTTTTTGCCCATAATGCTGGAAACAACGAGCGGCAAAGAATCAACCGTTGCCGTAACGTCGCGAAGCGCATACAACTTCTTGTCGGCGGGTGCGAGATCGCGGTTTTGACCGACTATGCAAACGCCGATTTTATTGACGTTGTCAAGAAATTCTTGTTCGCTCAAATCCGTTCTAAATCCCGGAATGGCTTCCAACTTGTCTATAGTTCCGCCCGTATGTCCAAGCCCTCTACCGCTCATTTTTGCCACTTTTACGCCGAGGGACGCAACGAGAGGCGCAACGACAAGGCTCGTTTTATCGCCCACTCCGCCCGTAGAGTGCTTGTCCACTCTTATGCCGTCAATGGCGGAAAAATCGAGTTTTTGTCCCGAGTCACGCACGGCAAAAGTCAAGTCCGCCGTCTCTCTAAAACTCATTCCCTTAAAGAAAATTGCCATAAGCAACGCCGACGCCTGATAGTCGGGAATACTCCCTTCCGTGTATCCTTTGATGAAGAAATCGATTTCTTGCGTCGTAAGTTCTCCGCCGTTGCGTTTTTTGCGGATAATGTCGTACATTCTCATAAAAATTGTCCCCTTTATCGTACGCGACACGTGCGCGTATTATTTTTGCTATAACATTATACTACACTTTTCCCAAGAAAAAAAGACCCAATATAAAAATAATTGCACCTTATAGGTGCAATTATTTCAAAATAGTATCGATATTTGTCTTTTATCTCGTTAGATTATCGATTTTCCTTATCTTCATCTACTTTTGCATCGAGCGGTGTAACACCGAAATCCTCGTCGTCTTGCGCGCCGTTATTAAATTCGTTATTTTCGGCGTTATTCTCGTCCGCAACTACGTCGTCTATTGAGTTTTGTGCCTCTTGCGTATCTTCGCTCAAACCGTTTTTGGCACTCTTTTTGGCAAGGCGTTTTGCCTTAGCGTCCGCTCTGCGCTGTGCGAGTTTTGGAAGTTTGCCTTTCTTGACAAGCACTTCGATGGTCACGACGATTGCGATAACTACCGCAACGACACATCCAATTACTATGCCTGCAACCTCAAAGACATTTAATTTTCTTGCGACAAATTGGAAGTGGTCGTGATCGGTGTAGAACTCCAAGCACTTGTCAATACTGTCGACTCGCTCGTTTTTGACACTGTTTTCGTTATATTCCGCGATTGCGGTATCGGTGCAAACGATATCAACGATTTCATCATCGTTCCAAACGTAAGCGTATTTATCGACGGGGCTACCGCTCCCCATCCCCGCTTCTCTGTCTGCGCTGGACTCGAAATACTTGGCGTAGCCGTTGTCCCACACTTCCAAAATTGCGTTGTAATAGTTGTATTTGGTGAGAGTTTGTCCGCCCACAGCCATATCTTTTTTGGGCATTGCAAACCATTTCGCAAGCAATTCCGAATCGGCGTTGGTATCTACGGAAAATTCGACTTTGTAGATATTGTTTTCAAACGTGATTTTTGCCCCGTCCGCAATAATCTCTTTGCAGAAGTCCATATTGTTGATCTCGTGTATTTCTTTGAGGACGTTGAGCTCGTAGTTAAACTCGGCAAGCGTCATAGGCTCTTGGAAAGGTTTTGTGCCTTCGGGGAAAGCGATGGTCGCATAGGGGAAAGTGCCGAGTGAAACGTCGCAGTTGTAATCCGCGCCGACTTCGCCGAAATAATAGTAATCGAGCTCCCCGTCACCGTTGTCGTCAGTGCCTTTGCAGTAACCGACTTTTAGATATCCCGACCATATAGAGAACATTGCGTTGAGAGTAGGATCACCCGCGTCGACGTTGGTTGCAAGCTGATAATACCACTTGTCACCGTTGCGGAGGTTGACCGCGTGCATCTTGATAGTTGCAAGTGCGGCAAATGCATTCTTGGGATTTGCCAAACTCTCTTGCACCACGAGCGACTTTGCCGTGTTGATACGGCTATAATTTGCGGTGTTATAAAGCACCATAACCGCTTCTTTCATTTCCTCGTCGGTGGCGTTTCCCGCAACCGCCTTGTCAAGCAAAGCCTTATCTTCCGCCGAAAAAAGCGAAGCGTAAGACGGACGAGAGCCTATCGGAAGTGCAAATTCCACGTCTACTGCGTTGCCTTCGTCCTTGTTGCAAGCGACCATGCCGAGAGCGCAAGCAAGACATATCACGACGCAAAGCGTCAAACCGATAATTTTCTTTCGCATAAAATTCCCTTTATCCCGTATTTTGCGCACTATATGCACAATACCTATATATTCTAACTTGAATAAATCAATGTGTCAATATCTCTTTTTCCAAAAAAAACACGCCCGTTTTTCATTGGGCGCGCTTTTTTATTATCTATCCGACGCATCGTCGCTATTGGTCGTATTTTCGACAAAACAGTTATCTATCGATGTAGATTCGTCGTTTTGAACGCTTTCACGGTGTTTCTCGGCCCTTGCTTCGCGCTTTTCTTCACGCTTTTCCGCTCTTGCGTCTTTCTTCTCGATTTTGCGTTCCCTTTTCTCCTCTTTGTCCGCAGCGTCTTGGTCTTTGATGGCTTGACGGCGTTCTCTGTCCTTTTGCACCATACGTTCGAGCGCGGCTTTAAGCTTGGGCAATTTGCCGACTTTTACGAGGATTGCAAGGACAATGATTACCACTATAATCGCGCCGAGAATGGATGCTCCGAGCGCAATCCAGAACGTAAACCAATCAAATACGTACACGCTTTGCGGGTCGCTGTAATACTCGATTGCGTGCTCGATGATTTCCTCGTCAGAAGCCCCGAGATAGGTTTCCATAACAGACTGAATTCTCTCGTCTTGGCTGATGACTTCCACAATTTCGTCCGCTTTCCACAAATACTCGAATTCGTTTTGCGGATTTGAGTCGATATTTTGTCCGAGGACTTTCATAACCCAGTTCTCATAGGAACGGAACGCCTTGACGTAGCCGTTGTCCCACACTTCTACTTCCGCGCGCCATCCCACTATCGTATTGTTGATTTTGAGGAAAGTACCCGTATCGAGGTCGCGTCTTGACATCTCTTGGAAGTCCAAAAACTCCGCACTCTTTTGATTTGTGCAATTAATGGAAAATTTAAGCGTATAAAATTTTTGAATTGCGTCATATTCTATGCTCAATCCATCGTCGTTGAGCAATGATTTGTATATACGCATATTGTTGAGTTCGAGTTGACTGTCACGGCAGTTTCTTTCCGCCTGGTAGGCCTCGAAGCTGTCGTAAACCACCGGTTCGTCCCCCTCGGGAATGATGTACGTCGCATACGGGAACGTCGCGGGAGAACAATCGAGTTGCGTGTCGGAACCCATAATATAAGCGTAATGATATTTGCCGTCGCCGCTCGTATACGCAACTTGCAAATTGCCCGCGATAGGACTTAAAAGTTCCGCAAATCCCTCAAAACCGGCGACGTCTCCTTCCGCCGCTTGCGAAACAAGTTGATAATACCATTTATCACCCTTTTGGAGAGTGAAACCGTGCATATAAACCCTGCCCATTTTGTTTCCGCCGAGCGAGTCTTGCACCATAAGCGACAATCCCTTGTTTTCGCTTATTCTGCTTCTGTTTGCAGTGTTGTAAAGAGCCAAAACGGCGTCTTTCATCTCGTCTGCGGTCGCACTGCCGTCAACCGCCTTTTGTATAAGCGTAACGTCTCCGTCGCTGAATATACTCTCGTAATCGGGACGCGTACTTATCTTTGCCACGTCGGCGAGAAAATCACCCGTCGGCGCGATAACTTCTTCTTTATTGCACGCAACAAAAAACAGCGTGCATGAGCAAAGCACGATAATCACCGCAAATATGCAAACAATTTTTTTCATTGACTCAACCTGCCGATATATTTATAAACCTTGATATGCTTTCAAGGCAAAGTTTGTGAAAGGACTCCCCAACTATCTGTCGGATATTCTTATATTAAACGTTTACAAAACATACCGTCAAATAATTTATAAAAAAAATTTCTTAATATTTCATAAAGTAGCAGACAAACGTATGGTAACCGCACATTTCCCCGAATGTGTTTATCGGTATTCTAAACAATCAGATTGTCTCTTTCAGCTTTTGGTAATATTTGTACACGTAGTCTTTGAGCACCGCCATCGTTTTATCGTAGGACTCTTGCGACGTGGCAAGAAACGGATCGGGGACGGGAGAGTATTTTCCCGTTGCGATTTCCGAGAGCGTGCGGTATTTTCCCCTATATTTTTTTGGCGTCATCAATCCGTGCATTTTGGACATGCCTATAATGACGTCCGCCTTTTCGAATCTCTCCTTATCGTCCTTAAAAGACGGCTTGTGTGCAAGCACCTCGTCTCGGTCAAACCCCTCTCGCACGAGAATATCCACCGCTTTGGGGAAAATTTTTTTGCTACGATTGAACACAGCGGAAGAGCATACGTTGACCTTGCCTTTGAGCCGTTCGTCGTTATTTACGAGACGGCGCAACAAAAACTCGCAGTACGGACTGCGACATACGTTTGAAGAACACACGAATAAAACGTTCATAATCCGCCTCCATTTAGTTTTTGATGATGAAAATCGGTATGGGCGGATCTTTCTTCCAGTTGTAAAAGAAAGTCGCAAGCACTTGATATTTCTCGTCGTCAAGCGACTTCAAAAAGGGCAAAAGCGCGTCCTTTTCCTCGTATCCGCTATCCCCGCCGTAATACACGGAAACGCACATCAAACCGCCTCTTTTTAGCAAATCAAGTCCCTTTTCGATTGCCTCTTTGGTGGACTCGAAACGCGTATAAATACTATGGTCTCCCTTTGGCAAATATCCGAGATTAAACACGATACAATCCACGCTTTCCTTCTCGGCGTACTTATCCATATCCGCGTGGGATGCGAGAATAACGTCCGCTTGAAGGTTTTTGCTATCAAGCAACGCTTTTGTGCTGTCTATTGCGCTTTGTTGAATATCGAAAGCAATTACTTTGCCCTCTTTTCCCACAGTTTCGCACAAAAAAGCCGTGTCAAAACCGCGCCCCGCCGTCGCGTCAATGCAAAAGTCACCCATCTTCACTTTTGAAGAAATGACGTTATGTACAAGTGTCAATGCGTTCATATATACCTCTTTTCCAATAATACCACGTATGCACACATGTCGCAAGCACAAAAAAGTATTCGGATATCTGATTTGATTAGTACTTCGCCTAACGGCTCGTTCCGCTACACAAACTTCGGCACGCGAAGTTTCTTGGTACATACGCCTTCGGCTAGTTCCACTACACAAACTTCGGCACGCAAGGCGTGCTCGTTTTTATATCCGTTTCAACATTTGCGCAAGCGCAAGTTGAACGGATATAAAAAACTGAGTGCACACTATGTATGC
>URUQ01000009.1 GCA_900551145.1 uncultured Eubacteriales bacterium | reverse complement strand
GTATAAGAGACAGCAAATAATTCTTTTGGGCATAATATGTAAACGTAATCGGGAAACGAAAGACTCCCGAACCAAAACAACTCATAATTTTCCCCCTTATCATAGCGAGCGACTTTGGGTGTATCACCCGAGGTCGTTTGCATTTTAAGAGCGTCATTAAGCGATATACTTCGTCAAAACCCCTTACACGTCAACTCATTTACGCTTAGTAAATTAGGGTTGCTGTTCGGGTGGCTCTTCCTTGTTCTTTATCCGTTTTGTTCCATAAAATATTTTAGTTTTCAAACTTTGTCAGCGCGCATTTTTCAAAATTCGTGTTTTCGCGTTATATATCTCTTTGACGGCTTTATATTATGGCGTCATTAAGCGATTTGTCGTTCGAGCGGTTCTTTATTTGTTTTTACTAAATATTCCGCAATTATTAATTATTAATTGTTAATTATTAATTTCCGCTTCCGATCATAATTTTTCTAATATCTTCGAATATCATCTTATATTCCGACACGAAGCACTCGTAAGTTACTCGGATATACGGCTCGGTTCCGCTGGGACGGACGATGAGACGCCCGCTGTTTGCGTAAAGGTCGTTGACGGCGGTGATTTTGGCTTGGAAGTCGTCGCTTATTATGGTTTGGGACGGATTTTGTGCGGTTATATTGAATTCGAGCATAGGGTAGGGCGTGTATTTTGGCAGAGTTCCGAGCGTGCGTTTGACTTCCAAAACACTTAATGCGGTGATAAGCCCGTCACCCGTATTTGCTCTGTCGAGCATAAGGATATGTCCGCTTTTTTCACCGCCGAGCAAGCACCCTTGCGCATTTAGCGCGTCGAGAATATGCTTGTCTCCGACATCCGTGCGGATGAGGGCGGTGTTGTGGTAGGCAAGTTCGCGTTGGAGTTTCGTACCCGTCAAAATCGTGCCGACGACGAATCTCTTTTTGAGTTTTCCTTGCAGTCTATAAAGCGTGGAAAGCGCAAGTAACATAGCGTCTCCGTCGTAAACCTTGCCGTCCACCACTCCGAGAACTCTGTCTCCGTCTCCGTCGAAGGCAAAACCGATTTCGTCCTTTTTCACACGCCTTGCAAACTCTTCTATATGCGTGCTTCCGCACCCGACGTTGACCTTTTCTCCGTCACGGAAGTTATGCTCCGCGCACACAACCGCACCAAGCGACATAAACACCGCGGGCGCAAGCGTGGCAAAACACCCGTAGGCGCAATCGAGACGAATTTTGTATCCGTCAAAGCGAGGAAACATAGACTTTATGTGCTTTGCGTACAAAAACTCCGCCCCGTCAACTATTCGTATACGATGATTTTTCACGGACGGCGTGATATGCAAATCGCTCAAAATCTCGTCCTCCGTCAGCGTATCCGCGCACAAATCCTCGTATAAAAACGCCGTGGACTCGTCCGTCGGATTGTTCATAAGCGAGAATATTGCTTCGTCGAGGGCGCATTCTTCCTCGTTTGAGAGCTTTCGTCCGCCTTTGCCGAACACTTTGAGCCCGTTGAATTCGGGCGGATTGTGCGACGCGGTTATCATAATCGCGCAGTCAGCTTTTTGCGATTGCGCGGTGTACGCAAGGGCGGGAGTGGGGAGTACGCCCGTAAGCCAAATTTGCGCCGAGCCTTCCAGCAAGCCTTTGCACAACTGCTTTTCTATCTCTTTCGAACTTTCTCTCACGTCGCGCGCAACGATGACCTTTCCGCCTTTTTGCGAAACGGCCTTGCCCAAAAAATACGGAATATCCGCATTTATAAGCGTATCCGCTTTGTTCCTTATACCGTCAGTACCGAAATAATGCATATAATCACTATATGAAAATAGCGATGTCAAAGCGCACGAGATTTTGTCGAAAATTGAAATGTTTGCACGAAATCGACATTAGGCGAGAATAAAACTATATAAGAAAAATCAAAAAGAACAAACACGAGAAGTGGTTGTAAAAACGTCTGCATAAAGACAACGCCAAACAAAAAAGAGCGAGATTTTCTCGCCCTTTTCCGTGCCGTTTTGAAAAATATTACGCTTCCTGCGCGCAAATCGCGCCCGCTATCGCACCGTCGGCGCAAGCGGTGACGACTTGTCTAAGAGCCTTGTCTCTCACGTCGCCTACGGCAAAAACACCGTCTATATCAGTGCGCATTTTCTCGTCCGTGATTATATATCCGTTGCTTGTTTTTTGCACATCGTCAAAGAGGTCTGACTCGGGAATTTGTCCCACCGCAACAAACACTCCGTCAACCAAAACGGTGGTTAAGGTGTCGTTTTTGACATTTTTAAGTGTCATTTGGGTCAAATTGTCGTTGCCATCAAGATTTTGCACCACGCTGTCCCATATCACTTTGACGGTGCTTTTTGCAAGTCTGTCGCAAAGTATTTTGTCCGCGCGCAAAGCGTCTCTGCGGTGAACGAGATACACCTTGCTTGCAAGTTTTTCAAGATATAGTGCGTCTTCTACCGCGGTATTTCCGCCGCCTATCACGGCAACGGTTTTTCCCTTGAAAAACGCACCGTCGCAAGTGGCGCAATAACTTACGCCTTTGCCGAGAAAACGGTTTTCGTTTTCTACGCCCAGTTTTCTCGGGCTTGCGCCCGTTGCGATAATTATAAATTTTGCGCTCAACTCGTTTCCGCTTTCGAGCGTGATTTTTTTGTTTTTCAAGTCGCAAGCGGTGATTTTGTCAAAGACGAAGTCCACGCCGAAAGACGTGCATTGTTCCATCATGGCGTAGCAAAGGTCAAATCCGCCGATTGCCTTTATGCCGGGGTAATTTTGGATTTCATGCGCGGTTTGCGCTTGTCCGCCGATACTCTTATTTTCGATAATCGCGGTTTTGAGCCCGCCTCTTGCCGAGTATATTCCCGCGGAAAGTCCCGCAGGACCGCCGCCGATAATTATAACGTCATACATAAGTTTCACCTCGATTGTATTATAGCGCAAAGTGCCTGGATAGTCAACTTTTGGCGTATATATGCGCGCCCGCGCGCCAAAACGCGCAAAATTACTTTACAAACACGAGTTTTGTTTATATAATTATTTAACATAATGAGGTAATTGTATGCAAAACATCGACATTACACGTATTCTTACCGACGGTAAGGAGTACGAAGGCAAACAAGTCAACGTCGCAGGTTGGGTACGTTCCGCTCGCGACAGCAAAACAATGGCGTTTTTGGCACTCAACGACGGCACGTCGCTCAAACATTTGCAAATCGTCATCGATAAATCCGAGTTTGAGCCGACCGCACTTGCGTCGGTCTTGAAAAACGGCGTATCCGTATCCGTTGACGGCGTAGTCGTCCCCGCAATGAAAGAGGGCGAGTACGAACTCAACGCCAAAGAGATAACTCTTCTCGGTGATTGCCCGCAAGATTATCCGCTTCAAAAGAAGTATCATACTATGGAGTTCTTGCGCACCATTCCGCATTTGCGTCCCCGTACCAATACGATGAACGCAATGCTTCGCGTGCGTTCTAAGCTCAGTTTCGCAATTCACCGTTTCTTCCAAGAGAACGGCTACACCTATGTTCATACTCCCATAATTACGGGCAGTGACTGCGAGGGTGCGGGTGAGATTTTCAGAGTAACCACTCAAAATTACAAAGACGCAATCCTTGCCAAAGACGAGGCGGAGTATATCGCAAAAGATTTCTTCCGTCGCAAAGCGGGACTTACCGTCAGCGGACAGCTCGAAGGCGAAGTCGCGGCAATGGCAATGGGCAAGATTTACACGTTCGGTCCTACGTTTAGGGCGGAGAACAGCAACACGCCGAGACACGCGGCGGAATTTTGGCAATGCGAGCCCGAAGTGGCTTTTGCAAAACTTCCCGACATCATCGAGATTGCAACCAAGATGATAAAATACATCATCAAAGCAGTGCTCGAAGAGTGCCCCGACGAGATAGCGTTCTTCGAAAAAGCGTTCGAACCCGGTCTGAAAGACAAACTCCAACACGTCGTGGACAGCGATTTTGTTATCCTTGATTATTCCAAGGCAATCGATATCCTCAAAGAGAGCAAAGTCGAATTTGCTTATCCCGTGGAGTGGGGTCTCGACCTTCAAAGCGAACACGAGAGATACATTACGGAAAAGGTTTTCAACAAACCCGTATTCGTCATCAACTATCCCAAGAAGATTAAGTCTTTCTATATGAAGCAAAACGATGACGGACTCACCGTTGCGGCAACGGATTTGCTCGTGCCGGGCGTGGGTGAAATCATCGGGTGCAGCGAGCGCGAAGCGGACTACGACAAACTCAAACAAGCGATGATCGAAAGAGGTATGAACCTCGACGATTACACGGGCTATATGGATTTGAGAAAATACGGAAGCGTACCGCACAGCGGGTTCGGCCTCGGTCTGGAACGTATCCTTATGTATGTGACGGGCATCGGCAATATCCGCGACGTACAACTCTATTCGAGGACGGCGGGAGATTTGATGGCGTAACGCCGTAGAAAGTGGAAAAATCGCAAAGGTAAGGGGGCTTTCGCAATAGCGGAAGAGTGAGGTGAAAATGTACAATCTCAAAATACCCGGCGACTATCGTTCCAAGCAGACAATACGTGAGACGGAAAAGGCAATAAAATACGTAAAAGACGCCTTTCAGCGCAACTTCGTCAAGAACTTCGGCTTCGAAAGAGTGTCTGCGCCCTTGTTTGTAAAGAGCAATACGGGCGTAAACGACGACCTCAACGGCTTTGAAAGAGCGGTGCGTTTCGATATTCGCGAACAAGACGGCGCGGAAGCGGAAATAGTCCACTCCCTTGCCAAATGGAAGCGTATTGCACTCAAAAGGTATGGTTTTCGTAGCGGAGAGGGCATATATACGGATATGAACGCCATTCGTCGCGACGACAAGTGCGACAATCTCCACTCGATATACGTCGATCAGTGGGATTGGGAGATGGTGATAAGCGAGCAACAACGCAATGTCGACTTCCTAAAAATGATAGTGTCGCGTATCGTCGGAGCAATCGTAGATACGCTGGAAGAGACCAAAAAGGCGTTTCCTTGTATAGACCTCAACCTCAAACGCGAAGTGACTTTCGTCACGACGCAAGAGGCACTCGACAGATATCCCGACCTCGACTCGCACGCAAGAGAAAGCGCGCTTGCCAAGGAATACGGAACGGTGTTTCTTATGAACATCGGCGGACTGCTTTCAAACGGCACTCGCCACGACGGAAGAGCACCCGACTACGACGATTGGTCGCTCAACGGAGATATCCTCTTTTACGACGAGGTGCTTAAAGAGAGTATAGAGATATCCTCTATGGGCATAAGGGTAGACGCGCAAAGCCTCGCAAAGCAACTTGCGGAGGCGGGCGCGACGGACAGAATGAACAACGCCTACCATAAGGACGTCGCAAGCGGGAATTTGCCTCTCACCATAGGCGGCGGAATAGGGCAATCGAGGCTATGTATGTTGCTTTTGCAAAAGGCGCATATAGGAGAGGTGCAGTCGAGCTTGTGGCCGGACGAAATGCACGAAAAATGTGAAAAAGCGGGTATAAACCTGCTGTAAAAATACAAAATCTTATACTTAAAAGGTGTATATGGAACTAAGAACTCACAATTGTGGCGAATTGCGTCAATCAGACGAGGGCAAACACGTCAAACTTTGCGGTTGGCTTTCAAGCGTCCGCGACCTCGGTGCGGTTATCTTTTTCGTATTGCGCGACTACTACGGATATACGCAAGCCGTGGTAACCGATGAAGACAAGAAAGAGCAAATCCGCGCTATCCCTCGCGAAAGCACTATATCCATTGAGGGTAAAGTGGTGCTTCGCAGTGCGCCAAACAAAGAAATGCCTACGGGTATGATTGAAATCGAGCCCGAAAAGATCGAACTTTTGGGCAAGTGCTACGAGCTTCTTCCGTTTGAGATTGCCACCAGCACTCAATCCAGAGAAGACGTTCGCCTCAAATATCGTTTTCTCGATTTGAGAAATCCGGACGTGAAGGCCAAAATAGTATTCCGCTCCAAAGTGGTAAGTTGGCTTCGCAACAAGATGACGTCGCTCGGATTTTTGGAAATCACCACGCCAATCCTTACGTCAAGTTCCCCCGAGGGCGCACGCGACTATATCGTGCCGTCCAGACTTTATCCCGGACACTTCTATGCGCTTCCGCAAGCACCGCAACAATACAAGCAGTTGCTTATGGCGTCGGGCTTTGACAAATACTTCCAAATCGCACCTTGTTTCAGAGACGAGGACGCGCGTGCGGACAGGAGCCCCGGTGAGTTCTACCAACTCGACACCGAGATGTGTTTTGCCACGCAAGAAGACGTTTTCACGGTTATGGAAGACGTTTTGAGCGGTGTTTTCAAGGAGTTCTCTCCCGAGGGATACAAGGTTGACCAAGGTCCTTTCCGCAGAATTACCTATCGCGACGCGATGAGAGATTACGGCTCGGACAAACCCGACCTCCGCAACCCCCTCATCATCAAGGACGTCACGGATATTTTGAGCGAAAAAGCACCTTTCTTCGAGAAAAACAAGACGATAAAGGCAATCGCCGTCAACGACTTCAAAGAGACGAGGAAGTGGATTGACGCACTCGTAGAAAAGTCCAAACAAAACGGCGCAAGTAATATGTATTGGTTCAAGCTCGACGAGAAAGGCGAACTTGCAGGGGGAATTGCAAAATTCCTTGCCGAAAGCAAAGACGCACTCGTAGAAAGACTCGGGCTCAAAGCGGGCGGATTTGTCGCTATTTTGGCAGAGGAAAAGGGCGTTGAAAAGCAAGCGGGCTACGTTCGCACGGAATTGGGCGTCGGACTCGATTTGCTTGAAAAGAACGCATTCCGTTTTTGCTGGATAGTGGACTTCCCGATGTACGAATACGACGACGAGGGAGTGCTCGGCTTCTGCCACAATCCGTTCTCCATGCCACAAGGCGGACTTGACGCACTCAACAACAAAGACCCGCTTGACATCGTCGCATATCAATACGACAGCGTCGTCAACGGCGTGGAATTGAGCTCGGGCGCGGTGAGAAATCACGAACCCGCCATTATGGAAAGGGCGTTTGAGATCGTCGGCTACGGCAAAGACGTCATCGAGGAAAAATTCTCCGCTCTTTACAATGCGTTCAAATTCGGCGCACCGCCTCACGCGGGTATCGCACCGGGCGTTGACCGTATCGTAATGTTGCTTGCCAACGAGCCGAGCATAAGAGAGATTATCACCTTCCCGATGGACAGAAACGCACGCGACGTGCTTATGGGCGCACCGTCCACCGTCACCGAGAAGCAACTTAGAGAAGTGCATATCAAGATAGATATGCCCAAAGAGGAAAAATAAGAAATATCAAAAGTGACTTTGTCACCAGGAGAAATATAATGAAAAAGAAAATTTTGAGCGCAATTGCGGCAACGCTTATCCTTGCAGTTTGCATCGTATGTCTCGTTGCTTGCAACCCGTACAAGATGGACGCCATCGGCGGCGGAGACGCATCCGCAAAGGTTGAGTCCAACGGCGGTTACGTCGTAAAACAAGGCAATTACGTGTACTTCATCAACGGTTACGTCGGCGCAGACGCAGACGCGACGTGGGGCGCAGCCACCAAACAAGGCATCGTCCGTGCAGAGTACAAAGACGGAAAAATCGACAATAGCACTTCCAAAGTGCTCGTTCCCAAGAGTGTTTACAACTCTTCCGCAAATGGCGGTATCGCAATTTTCGGTGAATGGGTTTACTATGCGACGCCCAACGTCGACAAAGACAAAAACGGCACTGCTTCCACCACCAACACCGACTTTATGCGCACCAAAATCGACGGTAGCGTAACGCAACTCATCGGCACGATCGGCACTCGTTCTTCCGAATATCTCTTCACTCCGAGCCGCGTATACTACTACGAGAGCAGTAAAATCAGCTACATCGATTTCTCCGGAATGAAGACCAACAAGAACATCGACAACGGCAAAGGCGCAGTCAAAGGCACTCTTGCAGAGAACGTCACCAGCGTCGCATGGAAGTATGATTGCAACGAGTTCTACTACACGCAAAGCGCGCCCACAGAGGAAAGTTATATGAACTACAACAACCTCTGCGCTTCTACGCTCGCAGGTGAAACTCGTACTATCGCGACCAAGAATACCTACACCGAGAACGTCACGGGCGACCCGCTCAACGTTTTCAAGTTCTCCCTCGTCACAATGTTCGTTGAAAACGACGGCAGTGCAACGCTCTACTACACCAAGGCCCACACTCTCAACGGCACCAGCACCACGGACGGATTGTTCATGGCAAAAGCAAACGACTTTAACAGCGAAGCCAACCCCGAAAGACTCCTCAACATCGGTGCAAAGACCACGGTATTCCCGCTCGGTTATGAAGACGGCGCGCTTGCATACAACAACGAAAGCGTATATTGCTGGTACAACGGCACGAGCGAACCCGTCCAAGTGACCACCACTTCTCAAACCGTTTGGTATGTCAAAGACGGTCTCGTGTACTTCACGGATTCTTCTTCCGCAAAAGCGCTTTACGCAATTCCTTACGAGACGGCAGGTAACGTCAAAACCGTGATGGAACAGGAAAGTATCAAGACCGATGGTCTCAAACTTGATTTTGTCGGCAACGATTTCTTCTTCTTTGCAACCGATGACGACAATTATTTGCACACCATCAACCTCGTCACGTTTGACAAGGACGTCAAAGATGCGGAAAGCACTTATATCGGCGTCGGCAGACCCGAAAAAGAAGAGGAGTAATTGCGCCGAATGCACGCAAAAACCGTCGCTGTGGCAATGGCAACGCGCACTTATGCGTATCGCCAAGAGCCACGCTAGATTTATTGCTTAACTAACCGCACAGACAATCTTTTGCTATCAATTCAAGCACGGATAAATAATCATTCCGCATTTTCGCAAGATTGTCTGTTTGGTGTTTTATACGGAATATTCCATATTGTCATTCCGAGGAGCAACGAGTGTTGCGACGTGGGAATTTAGCGTAGCGAAATTCGGAATAACCACAACTCGCACGAAGCGCGAATATCACTTTTTGCGCAGGCAAAAAATATCACTGTTGCGTAGCAACAATATCACTCTCGCTTTGCGAGAATATCACTTTGCGCTATGCGCAAATACAGTTTATGACCAAAACTATCTTTATCACCGGCGGAAGTCGCGGTATCGGTGAAGCAGTCGTGCGTATGAGCGCGGGCAAATACAACGTCGCCTTCACCTACAATCACGCCAAAGACAAGGCTCTTGCCCTCGAAAAATCGCTAAACGACGAGTTTGGCGGTGTTTTTGCGGTTTGGTGCGACGTTTCCGACGAGCAAAGCGTGCAAAACGCGATAAATTCCGTCAAAAAACGCTTTGGGAAGATAGATATCCTTGTCAACAACGCGGGCATTGCCAAAAGCGGACTTTTAATAGACTTTTCCCTTGACGAGTGGAAAAAACTCTTTGACGTCAACGTCAACGGAACTTTCAACGTTACCAAAGCGGTGATTGCCGATATGATGTCAAGAGGGGACGGCGCGGTCGTCAACGTTTCCTCCGTGTGGGGAGTGAAGGGCGCAAGCATGGAAGTAGCGTATTCTTCCACGAAGTCCGCAATTATCGGCTTTACAAAGGCACTTGCCAAAGAAGTTGCCCCGTCGGGTGTACGAGTAAATGCGGTAGCGCCCGGTGCAATCGATACGGATATGATGAAAGTCTATTCCGATGCGGAAATCGAGGATTTGTGTCAAAACTCCATTCCTCTCGGCCGTCTCGGCAAACCCGAAGAAGTTGCTTCCGCTATATTGTTTTTAGCCGAGAACACTTATATTACCGGTCAAATATTAGGAGTGGATGGATTATTATAAATAAACGAGATTTTATAGGCGCACCGACGGTGCGCTTTTTTATTAAAAGAAACATTCCATAGCGCAATTTTTTATTGCGCCTAATGTTGCTCGTAGACAGGCGGAGCCAACGCAAAATCCGTCATCGCGATGATGACAATAAACTCGTTTATTGTCATATATCGCATTTGAATTTTGCTTTTCTAATCGCGCCGATAATTTTTGCTCTTATATCAAGCAGGTATAAAACACTTACCACAATTTCGCAAAATTATCGGCTTGAGATTTTTACAGCTTAATAAACGATACTCGTAGACAGGCGGAGCCGTAGTTTATAACTCCACGAAGAAATCGTTGTGAGCATCAACTATCCGTCCGAGCAACCGCCGAGCCGTCTCAAGGTTGCGAGACCTTACGCACAAAAGCAATGCTCCGATTGCTTTTGTGTAGGACGTTTGCGCCTAAATATGTGTCAAGTTATCTCGTAGAGATAAGTGACACGTGTTTAGCAATCGGCGCAATGATATTGCAAAAACAAATGCGGTTTATGACAATAAGTTACACTTGTTGTCATCACCGCAATGCCGTTTCTGTAATAGCGAGCGAAGCGAGCAACACCAAGCAAGCGATATAGCGGAATTGAGGCGGGAGTTTTTATCCTTGTAAGAACTGATAGCGTGTATCGGTTGCGCGGTTAGGGATTGCGAAAACAAGTGCAGTAATTGACGTAAAATTACATTTTGCGTCAATACAGTAAAACCGCGCGTTGTGTGCGCGTCACCAAACAGACAATCTTGCGAAATTGCGGTCGATAGTATATCATTGCTTGAAATGATAGCAAAAGATTGGCTGTGCGGTTAGGGATTGCGAAAACAAATGCGGTTTATGACAATAAGTTACACTTGTTGTCATCACCGCAATGCCGTTTCTGTAATAGCGAGCGAAGCGAGCAACACCAAGCAAGCGATATAGCGGAATTGAGGCGGGAGTTTTTATCCTTGTAAGAACTGATAGCGTGTATCGGTTGCGCGGTTAGGGATTGCGAAAACAAGTGCAGTAATTGACGTAAAATTACATTTTGCGTCAATACAGCAACGATGTTTTCGCAATGGGTGTTGACTATTATCCTATTTATGGTTATAATAACATTAAACAAATAGAACCTTATATGCGCGCGCTATACGCGCGTGATGGGAAATATTTGAAAAAAGAGAATTTTCAGGAGGCAATTATGAAGAAATTCAGCATCAAATCTTTGCTGGTTCTTGTTCTCGCACTTGTGCTTGCAGTGTCTCTCGTTCTTGTTGCTTGCGACAAGAAAGACGACGGTGGCAAGGGCAATGGCGGTGGCGAAGAAGAGCAGGGCTATACTGCCGGCGAATACTTCACAAAATTGTGGGATTTGTCCAAGAGCATCGGCAATGAAACGATCGCAGCCAATCAAAACATCGCAGTCAGTGCAGACCTCGGTGTGGAACTTGCAGTCAAGTCCACCGCCAACAATGCTGTGACCAAGAAAGTGGGTATAGGCTTTGCAATCGATGCCGTTTTGGATAGACACAACGTGAGAACGGAGGCCGAAATCGCAAACGGTACATTCAACAATGCCAACGTCAGCAAAGACACAGCGTTGAAGATTAAAGTATACGACGTCACCACCGGTGAAAACTGGGCGACCGTATATTATTTCATGGGAGATGCGGGCAACCTTTACATTGATTTCGCAGGTCAAAACATCATTCTCCCGTTCGACTATGCAAACGACCAACTCGGCAGCTGGCTCAGCAAGACCATCTTTGAAGACAACACGATGGTTGTGTATGACCAAGTTATGCAAAACGGTTACGTTTACGAAAAAGTTGAAGGCAGCAGCACCGAATACAAGAAATTCTACTACGTTCCCGACAACAAGACCATCAATGGTGTCGTTTACGAAAAGGGTTGGCACGAAGGTGTTGATTCCAACTACAAAGACGTTTACTACAAAGGCAAAGCGGCAATCGGCGGTATCCTTACCGATTTGTCCACCAAGATGGGTGCTGATTGGAACTTGAACGTTCTCGTCAACGATGTGTTCAGCCTCATCAAGAGATCGACTCAAATGGACCTCGTCGCAACTGTCGGCGGTTTGGCAAGCACTTTGAGAGTTCCCGAAAGAGATATCTACGATGCAGAAGGCAACCTCAATATCGCAAAGATTTTGACCAGCGGTTCTCTCGGCAAACTTCTCTTTGCAAAACTCAGCAATCCCAAGACGGATGCAAACGGCGTAACGACCTATACCGCACCGATCAACACCAAGAGCACTGTTTTGAGCACCGTTCTTTCAATGGCATCTCCGTTGCTCAGCGGCACTTCCGAGCTTGCTCTTGAATTCAAAGAGAAAGACAACCACATTCAAAACTTCTCCATCAAGGCGGATTTGAAGAACCTCGCAACGAGCGACAAAGAATATCCCGCTTTGACAGTATCCATCAACAAACTTCAATTCAGAGGCGTTGACCAAAACAAGACCTCCGACGTCGTTAAGATGGAAACCGCAAAACAAAATTACAGCACCAACGTCGCACTCGATTACGCAGTCGCACTCGACGTTGACGGTGTAACGATCAGACCGTCCACGATTACCAACAGAAACACTCATTTTGAGAATGTTCCCGACATCGTTCTTGACGGACAACTCGTTGTCTCTCTCAAAGGCAAACTCGATCTCAAAAACAAGACCGAAAACCAAACCAACGCACTCGCAACCGTTTCCTACAAGGCAAAGGGCGCAACGACGGCAGTTCCGTTCCTCAGCGCATCCTTCGTCGGCAATAGACTCGGCGTAACCGTCAACCAAGACCTCAAGGTCAAGGCAGCAGCTACAACCGATGCAGACGCAGTGGTTGAAGTACCTCTCGCAAAAACTCTCGTCAACTGCTTCGGAGGATACGTTTTTGAAGGCCTCAAAGGCGCGTTCGGCTCTGCAGCCGCAGTGTTCGATCAATTTGCAACCTTGTTCTTCGCAAAGAACGACGACGGCACTCTCAACTACTTCGAACTCAACGAAAACTTCAAGGGTGCTGTTTGGGACAACATCAACATCGTTCCTTTGTTCCAAAAAGGCGTCAACGGGATTGTTGAAATGCTCGGTGGCAAAGGCCTCGTAGATCCCGATGCAAAGACTTCTGCGTTCAGTCTCACGGCTATTGCAAACACCATCACCAAAGTGATACCCCTCTTCACGACGGGTGCAGACGGTCTCACCGTCACGGTTGACAATATCAACAACGTCATCTCCAACATCGGTCGCGAATTCGATACCAATATGACGACGGACGGCAACGTTGAGTCCATCACCAAGTGGGACAACGGCAACTGGATCCCCGATATGGCAAAACTTCTTGTCATTGCAGGCGCAACCTACACCAATGCGGACAAAGTCAATGCAGAGAAAGTTGACGTCAACGTTTACAGAACGGAAGAACGCAACAAGTACAAAGCAGGCGTCAAAGAGGCAATGGTAGTAAGCGATGAAGAAGTCGCGGCAGAAAGAGCAAAAGACGGCAATGCAGAGAAGACCGATGCAGAACTCGTCGAAGCAATCAAAGAAGCAAGATACAACGCTATGACCGCCGAAGAAATCGACAACGAAATGATTAAATTGGTTGGCACTCACGGTATCACCGCAATCAGATTTGCAGGCAAGAGCGACGATGAAGTTGTTGCACTCGTCAAAGCAGACAAGGCGTTCATCAGAGAACTTCTTGCATCTTCCGCAGTAGTCAAGGTCAATATGAGTGGTGAAACAGGCTTCTCTCTTGCAATCAACGCAAACGTTGCAAATGCAAAAGTCGGTATCTCTTTCACGGTCGGCGCACACAAGACCGTTGAGAACGAATTCGAAGACGTAGCAAAAGGCGTCACCCAAGACACGGCAGGTTGGTTCTACTTCACGTTCTAATAAAACGCAATAGACAATCGTCATAAACAACCAAAAGCACTCGCAAGACAGCGAGTGCTTTTTCATAATATGCTCTTAACGGGGCAACACCTTGCTTTTTTATATATATATTGTTATAATGTAACTATGGACGAAATTAAGAAAAAAGCGGTAAGTGCGGAAGATTTGCTCGACGGCGGCGATTTTATCGTCGAGTTTTCCGATGAACTCAAAAAATATCCGCATCGCATAACCGGCAGTGCGGACGAGACGGCGTGCGCTCGCGCAATTCGCAATCGGTTGCACGACGAAACCGACGCCAAAACGCGTTTGGAGGCATTCAACGCCTATCCTATGTTTGGCAGAGGTTCGTTTATGTATTTGGGCATATGGTACGCCGTTTGCTACGTAATCTATTTCGCGTCGTTTGCGGGCAATAGGGTAGCGGGCGCGCTTATAACGCTTTTGTCGCTCGTGCTGTTTTTGGCGGGCGGGAGCGTGATACTATTGCAATATCTCGGCAAACGCAAGATGCTCGGCATATATCAAAAGAAAGTATCCTACAACGTCGTCAGCGAATACAGCAAGACGGACAACCCCTCGCGCACGTTCATTATTGCCGACAATCACGACGCAATGCTCGGCAGTGCCATCAAAGATTTCGACCTTGTGCGTAAGTTGTCAATGATTATCGCGCCCGTATCGGTGTTTGTTTTCGTGCTTTTTTGCATACTCAAGATGTCAATCGGCACGGACGGCGCGGGCGTTGCGGCAAAGATATCGGCCTTTACGATATTCCCGTTCATATCGGGTGTATTCGGCATTTTGGCATTCGTGTTGCACTTCTCACCGCTTGAAAAATATTCAAGAGCCAACAACGGCGTTGCGACTTCGGTGGCAATGGCAACTTATGCCTATTTCGTGGACAGAAACGAGAAGCTTGCCGATGACGCAAGGATAGTATATGTCTCGTTCGGAGCGGAGAACAGCGGACACTGCGGTTCGCACGAATTTGTCGAGGCACACCCCGAATACGCGGGCGCAAAGGTGCTTTGCGTAGGCGATATCGCGGGGGACGCTCTTCAAGTTGCCGAATACGACGCCGTGCGAAAAATCACCTTTTCTACGGATATGGTGGCAACCTTGCACGCAAGCGCGATAGAGCAGGACATACCGCTCAAAACCGCACGCCACGACGATTTGAAACACAAGTTCAATTCCTTGCACGGATATATGTCCAACGCATTCGTAAAGAACGGCAATCCCAGCGCAACAGTGCTTGCCAAGGACTATTCTCGATCTTGCGGAATGATTTCTCGTGAGACCCTGGAAGACCTTTTCTCGCTTTGCGTCGGCACTATGGAAAAACTTATGTCGACGGGCACGCACGAGGAAGTTGAGGAACAAAAACGAGAGGACGTCACGCAAGTTGCGCCTTCCGCGGATATGCAAATTGTGGACGTAGAGAGCAAATAAGCGTCTTTGACTTAAACAAACTGAAATCTTACAACAAATTCAAAATCGACAGTTATAATGTCGATTTTGAATAAATAAACATATAGTTTGCGCAAATAGCGCAAACGACAGGGGATATATGCAAAACGATGACAGAGATTTGAACGCGATTGAAACAGAGGATCAATCGCAAGTGGCAACCGACGAAGAAACCACCGCCAACCAAGTGCAAGCGGAAGCCGAAACCGACTCCGCCACACAATCGGAAGGCACGATTGACACCGCCGAGAAAGACGAGCAAGCGTCGGGACAGGGCATACTTTTCGAGTACGCCAACGCACCGTTGAGGGGAGGACAACGCTTTGTCGAGTGGCTAAAAACGACAAGCAAGCGTTATTTTATAGACGCCTTTTCGGGTATGGCGCAAGGCCTTTTCTGCACGCTTATCGCGGGCACGATTTTGGCGCAAATCGCTTCTTGGTGCGGCGACAACGGTTTTGCGCATTTCCTTGCGTATCTTGCCAAGATTGCAAAAACGCTTATGGGCGCGGGCATCGGCATAGGCATTGCGCACAAACTCGGTGCAAAACCGCTCGTCATTTTTACTGCCGCCGTTACGGGTATGGTCGGCGCGTTTGCGGGCAATCTCGTTGAGGTTATGTGTCACGACGCGGCTTGGTCGTTTGCTTTCGGCGCACCGGGAAATCCGATAGGCTCTTACGTCGTCGCGCTTATCACGGTCGAACTTGCGGGTCTGTACGCAGGTAAAACAAAACTCGATATAATTCTCGTTCCGCTCGGAATGATGGCAATGTGCCTCTTTTCTGTGTTCATGGCGTGGCCGCTCATCAAACTCATAGAATATATCGGCATCGCAATGGCACTTGCAATTCAAGCGGGCGTAGCGGTCAAAATTCTCGTCGGCATATTTATTGCCGTGGTTATGGGAATATTGCTCACGATGCCAACTTCGTCCGCGGCTATTTGGATAGCGGTCGCGGCGGCAGTTCCCGCCGAGTACGAGGAAGCACTTATGATAGCGGGCGGTGCGGCAGTTGCGGGTTGCTCGGCGCATATGATAGGCTTTGCCGTGGCGAGTTTCAGAGAAAACGGAGTCGGCGGACTTGTTTCCCAAGGCATCGGCACTTCTATGCTACAAATCCCCAATATTATGAAGCGCCCGCTCATTATGGTTCCCGAGATCGTTGCAAGCGCGGTGTGCGGACTCGTCGCAGTGCTTATGGGACTTCGTTGCAACGCAGCGGGCGGTGGAATGGGCACGTCCGGACTCGTCGGCGTATTCGGTGCAATCGACGCTTCCAAGGGGATTATCCCGGATTGGCAAATCGCACTCGGCATAATCCTTTGTATGTTCGCCTTGCCGGCGGCAATATCACTCGGAGTAAGCGAGCTTATGCGCAAGACGGGCGCAATCAAATTCGGCGATCAAAAACTTTGAGTGTCGGCAAAACGGGGTAGAGCGTTTTTCGAAGCGCAAACCACAGCGAAAATCACGGATAACGAAAGTGAAAATCGCACGAAACCGTGCGCTTTTTTATCAAAAAAACCGTAATAAACGAGCGTTTTTCGCTCGTTTTTCAATATAGAATATACGCTTACAATTCAAACAACTTTTTGTGTTTTTTGGGGATTATCGGAGAGCCGTCTTTTTTCTTTTTGAGCAAGGGGATATACACGTCAAACACCGTGCCCTTGCCCTCTACGCCGTGGCACTCTATTGTTCCGTCGTGCGCCTTTACCGTTGCGGCGGCAATAGAAAGTCCGAGGCCGAAACTTTGATTGTCCTCGTTTTTCCTCGCTCCGTCCGAGCGGTAGAACCTATCAAAGACGTGCTCTGCTTCTTCTTTGGATATGCTTTCACCCGTGTTCATAACGGACAAATGAGCGTTTTTCCCGTCGGCGGTGAGTTTTGCACCCACTTTGCCGTTTTGCCCGCAGTACTTGATTGCGTTGTCAAGCAGTATAATCACGAGTCTTTCAAGCGACTTTGCCTCGCCGTATACTTCGATATTCGATTGGAAGTCGGATAGTAATTTTACGTTTTTTTCAAAGCACGTTGCCTCGAAGCTCAAACACGCGCCTTCGGCAATCTCGCTGAAATCGACGGGGCACTTTGGCAGTTCGCTTTGCTCCAATTTGCTCAGTTCCAACATCGAATTGACGAGGTCTTTCATACGTGTAAGTTGCGTAGTTATGGACTCTATCCACTTTTCGTTGTCCGCCACCGTCGATTGAGGTTCGCTCTTTATAACGCTTAAATTGGTGCCGATAATGGTAAGCGGCGTTTTGAGTTCGTGTGAAGCGTTTGCGATAAGATCACGTTGTTTTGACATCGCACTTGCCACGGGGTTGAGCAATCTTGCCGAGGACAAGAGCGCAAGAAGTGCTACGAATACGACGGATATGCAGTAGAGTAGCGTAACCATAATCGCAGTGTTTGCAAGTTGCGTATGGTATGACGTACGGTCGATAAAAGCGTACAACGTTCCCGAACTCAATTCTCTGTTCGCAACAACGAAATATCTGTTGTTGATGCGGAATTTTCCTTGCTTGGTTTGAACTGCAGTGGCAACGATGGTCTCTGCGTCCTCTTCGCTGTAAATGCCGATATTGCCCGATATTTTCACCGTGCCGTCATCCCCCGTATACACGTATACGCACTTCAAATCGTTCACGACGTCGTCGTTGTGCTTTTCGGGATTTTCAAGAGCTTTGTTAAGCGAAATTCTTATAAAAACGTCGTTTGAAGCGTACACCACGCCAAACAATCCGCCTAGCACTATTAGCAGAAAAACAGCCGCTATCACCGTGGTTGTAATCGTATAATTGAGGCGTTGTTTTCTTATAAGGTCAAGGTTCAGTTTTTTCATAATCGACGCTTTATATTATCGTTTTGATGCAATTAAGTTTATTATCTGTTATTCAATTAAAAATGCGCGACCGCAGTCGCGCATCTTTCTACGCTTTGGGTTGCGATAGTCTGTATCCGACACCGCGTACCGATTCTATCGTGAACGACGCGTCGAGGTGCGTCAACTTTTTGCGGAGGAATGACATATACACTTCGAGGTTGTTTGACTCGAATTCGCTATTGAGCCCCCACGCTTTGAGTATAAGATTTTCCTTCGTCGCAACGAAGTTGGGGTATTCGAAGAGGTATCTCAACAGTTCAAACTCCTTGCCCGTAAGGTTGATAGAACCTTTTTGCGTAGACAACGTAAACGTCGTCAAATCGAGCGAAGCGTTTTGGTATTCGAGCTTGTTGTCGCAGAGCAGTTTTCCTCTTCTGCGGAGCACCGCGCGGATACGTGCGGAAAGCTCGTTGAAAGAGAACGGCTTCGACACGTAGTCGTCTGCGCCCTTGTCAAGGCCTTCGATTTTATCCTTTTCGTCCGTGAGTGCCGTCAACATAATAACGGGCGTTTCGATTTTTCTCGATCTCATTTTTGCCAGCACTTCAAATCCGTTGAGTTTTGGCATCATCACGTCAAGCAGTACTATGTCGTACATGCCCGTCGATACAAAATTCAATCCGTCCGCGCCGTCGTACACGCAGTCCACGTCATAACCGTCTTTCATCAGCATTTGCGCCAACGCTCTCGACAGCTCCTTTTCATCTTCGACAAGTAAAATTCTCATATCAGTCACCTCTGCATTACAGATTGATATTATACTACTTTTTGTATCTTAAATCAACATTAAAAAATGGCGTGATTTAGCGAATAACTGCGTCAAAGCCACTTGCCCGTCCAGTCACGTATTATTTATACGTTAGGCTGTTCGTTCAAGTGGCTTTTCCTTGTTCTTCATCTAAATCACGCCGTTTTTACAAAATGCCCTAAACAGCGAATAACTTTGTCAGCACCCCGAGCCTGCCAATTCACGTACGCCTATGTACGTTAGGATTGTCATTCTCGGGGTGCTTCCTCGTTCTTCATCTGTTTAGGACGTTTTTACAAACTTACTAAATAGCGAACAACTGCGTCAAAGCTAACTTATTAACGGTATGTGCCTAACTTATCGTTCCAAATCTTCCGCAATTATTAATTATTAATTATTAATTATTAATTCTTAAT
>URUQ01000008.1 GCA_900551145.1 uncultured Eubacteriales bacterium | reverse complement strand
CAATAAACCACTTTGATAAGGTGCAAACCTTTTGCCGAAAGCGTTTTGCCCGCCTTTTTGCGGTCACCTTTTTCGAGAATATCCCTTACGTCGTCAACGGAGAGTTTGCCTATCCCGACGTACAACAAAGTGCCTGCGATTATGCGCACCATATTGTACAAAAATCCGTTGCCCGTGACGTATATGTTTATCTCGCTATCGTAGATATAATCGGGATTTGAGCCGTTTAGATGTTGATTTTTGGCATCGTCTGATATTGCCGAAGCATAGGAAAGTTCGCGCGTTTGAATATCTACGGAATACACCGTGCGGACGGTGTTTTTCACCACGCTACCGCTTGCTTCGAAGCACTTGAAATCGTGCGTTCCTTCAATGATTTTCGCCGCCTCTTGCATCGTTTTGAGGTTGAGCGGAACGACGACGTGTTCGTGCGTGGCTTCCAACATCGGCAAACGATGTTTTGAAAGATACATTTTGTAGCAATACGTCTTGCGCTTGGCGTTGAACCTTGCGTTGAAATCGTCGTCCGCGACTTCGCAATAGAGCATACTCACGTCATCGGGCAACTCCGTGTTTACGGCAAAAGGTATTTTGTCGGCGGGTATGGACGTCGTCGCGTCAAAATGCACCACTTGTCCCTCGGCGTGTACACCTGCGTCCGTTCGTCCGCTTGCGGTTGCGTTCGTGGGCGTGCCGAACGTTTTGGAGAGTGCTTTTTCGAGGACTTCTTGCACGGAAAGGCCGTTGAGTTGGCGTTGCCAACCGACGTACCTCGTTCCGCAATAGGAAATTATCGCACGATATCTCATACGAGCCCTCCGAAAATCATTTGGTCGATATTTATACCCACGGTCGGGAAATAGTATCTTTCAAGCAAAATCAGCACGAAATAAGAGATTATAAACAAGAGCGCGAAAGCGTCCCCTACGCCGAATTTTGCCTTCTTCATTTTGGTGCGATTATCCGTTGCGTTATAGCATCTTGCGTCCATTGCGAAAGCAAGTTCGTCCGCACGTCTGAACGAGTTGACAAAAAGCGGAATAAGCACGGGAAGCATTGCCTTTGCCCTTGCAAAAATTCCGCCCGTATCGAAGCTTGCGCCTCTTGCTTTTTGTGCGGAAATAATCTTGTTTGTCTCCTCAAAAAGCGTGGGGATAAAGCGAAGCGCAATGCTCATAATCATTGCGATATCGCGTACGGGAACTTTGATGAGTTTGAGCGGCGACATGAGGCTTTCCACGCCGTCGGCAAGTGCGACGGGAGTTGTGGTGAGCGAAAGCAAAGACGCGCCCGAAATCAACAAAACGAGCCTTAAAACCATCTTTATGGTTGTATGAACCCCGTCTTTGGTGATTGTAAAGATTTTCCACGACCACAAAACTTCACCTTTTTTGATTAGAAACAAGTTGAGTATTGCCGTAAATAAAATGATAAACATCACGCCTTTGACGCTCTTCAAAACGGACATCATAGGCAATTTTGCAAGCAATACTATGCCTATCAAAATAACCGCCGTAAGCATAAATCCGAAATAAGATTTGATAAAGAAAATCGCAATCACGAAAAGCAATGTGATAAGCATTTTCACTCTTGCGTCGAGGCGGTGTATAATTGAATCCGCGGGGTAATATTGACCGAAAGCAACGTCTTTAAACATCGGCTTTTACCCCCTCGTTTTTCCTTATTTTCGAGAGCGCGTCGGCAAGCTCGTCAAGACTTATTATATCTTTCGGAAGGTCGTATCCCCTTGCTATAAACTCGTCCGAGAGAGAGGTTGCAAAAGGCACGTCGAGCCCTATTTCCTCAACGCGTTTTCTGTCCGAAAAAACCTCTTTCGGCGTGCCGTCCATGACAACTTTCCCGTCTTTGAGCGCGATTATTCTATCTGCCATAACCGCAATATCGTCCATATTGTGAGACACCAAAATTATGGTGGGAGACACTTCTTTTTGAAGTTTTTTTACGAGCGCGAGTATCTCTTCTCTGCCCGCGGGGTCGAGTCCCGCAACGGGTTCGTCGAGGACGAGAATCTCGGGTTGCATTGCGATAACGCCCGCAATTGCCGCTCTTCTCTTTTCTCCGCCGCTCAAATCGAAAGGACTGCGAGATGCGAATTGGTCGTAATCGAGCCCGACCACGTCCATTGCTTTGCGCACTCTCGCGTCGATTTCCTCTTTGGGCAATTTCATGTTTTTAGGGCCGAAAGCAACGTCCTTCTCCACCGTATCGGCAAAAAGTTGGTATTCGGGGTATTGGAACACCATACCCACCTTAAAACGCAAGTTTTTGAGCGTCTTTTTGTCCGTTGCGGACATACCTTGCACCACGACGCTCGACGTTTTTTTGTCTTGCACTTTGATAAGACCGTTGAGGTGTTGGATAAGAGTGGATTTTCCGCTTCCCGTCGCGCCGACTATACCCACGAAACTGCCCTCTTCGATGCAAAGATTGACGTCGTCGAGTGCTTTTTTCTCGTACGGCGTCTTGCGCGAGTAAATATACGTCAAATGCTTTATCTCAATTGCCGACATACTTCCTCCACGAGTTTGTCTTTGCTCACGATTGGCGCGTCAAAGACGAACCCTTTGCTTTTGAGTTTTTCGGACAATTGCGATACGGGCGGAAGCGTTAGTCCGCACGCTTCCAAAAGCCCCGACGAAAACACTTCTTCCGGAGTGCCATCAACGGCAATTCTGCCCTTGCGAAGCACGATTATTCTGTCCGCAAGCACTGCTTCTTCCATATTGTGAGTGATGTTGACTACGGTGATACCTTGCTTGTTTAGAGTGCCGGCAATGTCCATAATCTCTTTGCGCCCGTTTGGGTCAAGCATAGAGGTGGACTCGTCCAAAATGAGGATATCGGGGCGCATTGCAAGCACGCCCGCGATTGCCACTCGTTGTTTTTGTCCTCCGCTCAGTTTGGATGCGGAACGATTGCGATATTCGCTCATTCCCACGGCATCGAGAGCGTAATTCACTCTTTCCACGATTTCTTCGCGAGGCAAACCGATATTTTCGGGTCCAAACGCTACGTCGTCCTCGACAATGGTTGCAACAGTCTGGTTGTCGGGATTTTGAAAAACCATACCCGCTTTTTTGCGGATTTCAAAAGTATTTTTTTCGTCGGACGTGGAAAGACCGTCGATAAGCACTTCTCCGCTCGAAGGTATAAAAAGACCGTTGAGAAGTTTTGCAAGCGTGGATTTGCCGCTGCCGTTCATGCCGACGAGCGCGACAAATTGGCCTTTCTCAACGGAAAAAGACAGGTTTTTGAGGGCTTTTAGACTGTGGCCCTCCCCTAATGAGTAGCTATAGCTTACTCCTTTGAGGACAATTTGCGACATACCGCGATTATAGCACAGAGCATTTAGATTTGCAATCTTATAACGTTTATTGTGGATATTATGAAAAATTTCGGGTGTGGGTACAGCCCACCCGCGAAACAGTGATATCATGGTTTTGGAATATTCCACCAGCAATAATAAAGTGCGTCGTAACTCCTCTAAATAGAATTACCCCCTCTCTCCGGACACGCCGGTCTTTCTAAAAAATATTATTAAATGCAACTTTCCCCCTTCCTCACGGTGTTTGGACTTCGGCGTTTGCGCACCGCAATCCGCCTCGTTCGCTTTGGCTACGACACATTCACCGAATGTGTCGCTTAACGCGTCGCGCCCATATTCCGTTCCCCCTCTGCGCTTCGTTTGAGGGAACCCACGGAACCGCTCCGCGGGGGGCAACTCGACGCGATTGACTTCGTAACAATCGCTATTCCGTCGCTTCGCTCCTTACGGTGCTCGCATAGATAGGGACATTTCTCTCATTATACCACTGCGCTTTATGCGCCAGCTACGCAACAACACTGCGCAGTCGCTTGTACTATCCGTCAAGCTCGACGCTCGATGCGGTCGGCGCCTTGCGCCTCCAATTCCGTCTTCGCTCATAGTAATTAAAGCGTTTAAGACGCGCTATTGAGATGAAGAACAAGAAAGCGCGCGTCCGATACAAAACCCAACGTACATAAGCGTACGTGATTTTGTAGCGGATGCGCGCTGCCGAAGTTATTCGCTCAATAACGCATCTTAAACGCTTTAATCGTGTTGGCAAGAAGCATCGTCACCGTCATCGGTCCAACCCCACCCGGGACGGGGGTAATATAGGAACATTTGGGGGCGACGGAAGCAAAGTCTACGTCACCGCAAAGTTTGCCGTTTTCATCTCTATCCATACCGATATCCACGACCACTGCACCCTCTTTAACCATATCGGCTTTTAAGAATTTGGCTTTGCCGATGGCTACGCATAGGATATCAGCGCGCGAAGTGATTTCTTTAAGGTTTTGCGTGCGCGAGTGGCATATAGTTACGGTGCAATTTTTGTCGAGCAAGAGTTGAGCAAGCGGTTTGCCTACAAGATTGGAACGACCGATTACCACTGCGTTTTTGCCTTCAAGCGGAATATCGTAGTATTCCAAAAGGCGCATTACGCCAAACGGCGTACAAGCAACGAGACTGTCACGCCCCGTCCAAAGCCTGCCCTTTTGAACATAGTGACAACCGTCAACGTCTTTATTTGGGTCTATCAAATCCAAAAGCGAGTTTTCGTCAAGGTGCTTTGGAATCGGCAGTTGCAAAATCATACCCGTGACGTCTGGATTTTCGTTGAGCGAGCGTATAGCCTCTGCAACTTCTTCAAAAGTGCTTTCGGCGGGAAGCTTGCAAAGGTATGAATTGATACCAACTTCTTCGCACGCCTTGATCTTGTTGCGAACGTACACTTGCGATGCGGGATCGTCCCCCACCAAAATCACCGCCAAACCGATTTTGCGATCGGTGGCTTTTTCGCTGAGTTCTTGGACTTGGATTTTGAGTTGTTCGCGCGTTTTTGACGCAACGAGTTTTCCGTCGATGATTTGCATATATCGCCTCTTTAGTTTTTCTAAATTATAATCCCAAAATCGCAAAAACACAATCGACGCGATACAATTTGCGCATAAAACTCAAGTTTTGTACGATTTCGTCGTCTATGCGTTTCAATATCACCGTAAAAACCATACATCTAAACCACCAAAAAAGAAATTTTTGTATAAATATTGACATTTTCAAGTCTCGATAATATAATAAGTTGATAAATATTTTAAGGAAAAATTATGAATACTTGGGCAGTAGTAGATTGGACGGGTGACGTGTGGCACTTCATCGTAAGAATGTTGGTTGCGGTGATTTGCGGGTTCGTCATCGGTCTTGAAAGAAAATCGCGCAGTAAAGAAGCAGGTATCCGCACTCACGCAATCGTGTGTCTTGCGGCTTGCTTGTTTATGATTTTGTCAAAATACCTCGCCGAACCGCTTTTCAGCGATATTTCCGGAAGCAAATTTACGGGGGACGCAACTCGTATCGCGTCGCAAGTCGTAACCGGTATCGGCTTTTTGGGCGCGGGTATAATTATGTACCGTAGAGACGTTATGCACGGTCTTACCACAGCAGCAGGCATATGGGCAACCGCGGCAATCGGCATGGCAATCGGAAGCGGTTTCGTCGTTACAGGCGTTTGTGCAGCAGTCATTATCGTGCTTATCCAGCTCGTTCTCCATATCCCTATCAAAGCGTTCACCACAAGACACATCTCCGTTATAAGAATACAAATTTGGGTGGAAAACGACGATATTCTCAAACAAATCACCGACAAACTCGGCTCTAATAAAGTCACGTCATACAAGGCAAAAATGCAAGACGAAAAAATGATTGCACAAGTTGAGGTTTCCACCACGGACGAATTTTCCGTGGATAAACTCAACGACGTGATACGTTCATTCCCTTCTCACGTGCTTTCAATAGAACGTAGCGACGAATAATCGCAAAAAAACGCAACACAAAAGACGGCTCAAAAAGCCGTCTTTTTTATACGTTTTTCAACAAAAATTATGTCACTTTCGGTAGGAGTTATCCCGATTTGACATTGATACTTTTGATGCTCAATCAAAAATTCGTTTTGCACACACCCTACTATTTAAATTTTACGAAAGTCAATTGACCTTATTTATCGGATTGTTTTGCAAAAACGCTCTCACGTTGTCTTCCGTCGCATGCATCAGTCTCGTGCGCGCCTCAATAGTTGCCCACGCGATATGCGGTGTGATAAGGCAGTTTTTGGCACTTATAAGCGGATTGTTCGCAGTTGGCGGTTCTATCGTGAGGACGTCAAGCCCCGCTCCCGCGATTCTACCCTCGTTGAGCGCGTTTGCAAGCGCGTTTTCGTCCACAATACCGCCTCGTGCCGTGTTTACAAGATACGCTGTCGGCTTGAAAAGCGACAAGGACTGCTCGTTTATCATAAGCGCGGATTGGGCGTTGAGAGGACAATGAAGCGTCACAAAATCGGCATTTGAAAACACTTCTTCCTTGCTTACGCTTCCCTCAAACGGCGTGCGATTGTGAACAAGTACGTTCATACCGAACGCTTTGCCTATTTGCGCCACTTTTTTGCCGATGCTCCCGTATCCGATTATGCCGAGCGTTTTGCCGTATAGTTCGAATATGGTATCGTCGGTATAGGAAAAATCACGGCTCTTTTGCCAATCTCCGTTACGCACGGACGATGCGTGAAGTGCGGTTTTTGAAGCAAACTCAAGGATAAACGCAAACACGAGTTGCGCAACGGAATCTGTGCTGTAATACGGCACGTTGCACACCGTTATGCCTCTCTCTTTTGCGTACTCAATATCGATGACGTTGTAGCCCGTTGCCAAAACGCTGATAAGTTTGACGTTTTGGCACTTTGAAAGCACGGCTTTTGACAAAACCACCTTGTTGACAATGACGATTTCCGCCCCGCCGATACGTTCCACGACGTCATCCGGCGCAGTATAATCGTAATACGTCACGTCCCCGTACGCATTGAGAAAGTCAAAATTGAGTTCTTTACCTTTGGCGCTAGCGCCGTCAAGAATTACTATTTTCATAAATTTGTTGATTATAATATCTAGTAAAAGTGTTGAATAAGGGTATTCACTTTTAATGAGTGTGATATTGAGATGAAGAACAAGGAACTGTGCGTTTGAGACAAAACCCAACGTACACGAGCGTACGTGATTTTGTCGCGAACGTGCAGTGACGCAGTTATTCGCTCAATAGCGCGCTCATTGTTCCACGAGTGCGCGTTTTCTATCGTTAATTATACTAAGTCCGTCACGCATAGATTTTTCAGCACCGTCAAGAATGTTGAAAGCAAGCGAGCGAGCTTCGTAGTCCATTTTGTGATAGTTTTCTTCGGCTTCGCGTTGCATTTGCTCGGCTTCGGTTTTGGCACGATTGTAGACTTCGGTCTCGGTCATCATTTGCTTTGCCCTTGCTTCCGCTTTGTCCATAGTGTCGTTGGCGTACGCTTCGGCTTTGGCTATGATGTCGTCGCGCTCCTTCTTGATTTGAGTTGCCTCACGCAAAACGAGCGGATAACTTGCTCTAAATCTTGAAATGAGGTCAAGCAAAACGGCTTTGTTGATAACGATGTCCGTGTTGCTGAACGCGGCTTTTTTGGCTTTGAGCACTTCGCTTTCGATTTCGTTGATGAGCATATCAATGGTTTCCATATTACGTCCCCTTTTGTATAATTTTTATATTGTTGCGCGCAATGCGCGTGTTTTTCGTTTTATAGTCGATTATTTATCGATTTTGCCACTGTTTAGAGATTTATTTGAGATTTGCAAAATCTTTGGATGTTACGAGCGGAACTACGCAAGGCGGAAGATTGCGATAATCCCCGTTTGAGATTTGCTCCCTTACCAGCGTGGAACTCACGTCGTTGTAGCGGTCAAGCGTGATAAAGACGGTGTCGTAACCGTGTTCTTTATTGTACTTTGCCATATCCTCTTCGTACGCGCGGTCTTTGTCGTCTCTTATACCTCTAATCAGTGCTGTTGCCCCCACTTCTTTTGCGATGTCCACCGCATATTCGTGAGATAACAAGGCGCGCGCGCCTTTCTTGAATTTGCACACTTCCTCGCATATCGCAAGGCGTTGAGCCTCGTTAAAAGTGTACTTTTTGTCCGGATTGATGAGGCACGCCACCACCACTTCGTCAAAGTCGCAAAGTGCCTCGTCGAGCACCGCCTCGTGGCCTCTCGTAAATGGGTCGAAACTGCCCGTCATAAGCCCCACTTTTTTGCGGGAAATGAACTCCGCCGTAACCGTGCCCATCTTCTTTGTGCGTTGTTTAAAGCGCAGATCTTGTATCTCGTACGACTTCTCCGCACCGTGCTCGAATACGATTATTCCGTCCTCGTTGAGTAGGTCGAGTTGAATAATGAGTTCGATTGCAAGTTCGGCAAGATTTGTCGCATACGGCGGATCGAGGAATATAAGGTCGAACTTTTTTCCCGACACGTAACTTGAACGCAAAGCGGAAGAAAAATCCGCATTGACAACCTTGTAATTGCCGTCTATGCCTTTGAGATTTTGATACACCAAAGCAATACTGTCCTTGCTTCTGTCAACGAAGGTCACGTCGCTTGCTCCGCGCGAAATGCACTCTATGCCGAGCGCACCGCTTCCCGCAAACAAATCGAGCACCGTCGCGCCCGAAACGTAGCCTTGAAGCACGTTGAAAAGCGTCTCTTTTATTCTCGTCGTTGTAGGACGAACGCTCTCGTCTTTTGGCGAGGCAAGATTTTTACCGCGATATTTGCCCGCAACCACTCTCATAACGCATCTCCAAATATATTCTTTTCTTCACCGTCACACGTAACGATTCTTCTTTCGGTGACGAGGCAATCGAGCGGAATATCGTTTTGCTCCGCTTCCAAACCGTCGATTTTTTGACAATCGAACGCAAGACCTATTACGTAACAATCGTGCGCCGAAAGATATCTATCGTAATATCCTTTGCCGTGTCCGAGTCTATTAAGACCGTCGTAAGCCACGAGAGGCACGATTGCAAGGTCGATTTCGTCCACTTTGTGCGAACCGACAGGTTCGAGTATACCCCACTTGTTGGTACGAAAATCCGTAAACGGGGTAATGGCGATAGCGTCCATATCCTCACCGCGCACCCTCGGCACGCAAACTACTTTTTCCGCCATAAGCGCAAGCCCGACGATTTCTTGCGTGTCGGGTTCGGTTGCCGTACCCAAATATATGAAAACTTTGTGCGCGCGCTTGAATGCTTCGAGACCGCTTATCGCGTCGGCAATCGCACCGCTTGCCCACTCTTTTTGAGGGGCAGAAAGTTTGGATATATTAGTCTTGGCTATCTTTCTCGCCGATTTCTTGTCCATTGCGTTTATAATATCTTTGCACACGTCCTTTGAATGACGTATACACCGTGTATTCTATCGTATTTCTTTGTTTTGCCACCGTTTGCACGCTTTTGCCGTCTAAAAGCACGACTTCTTCACCGACGCTTGACAAATACTCACCCGTATCGACAACGAAAGTATCCATACACACGTTGCCTATAACCTTGCACGCGCGCCCGCTTATATACACGTCGGACGGATTTTCTCTACACACGCCATCGGCATATCCGCCGAAAATCACCGCCGTGTTGGTATCGTTTGGCAAAACGTAGTCTCCGTAACTGACGATTTCCCCTTTCCCCACGAAACGCGACTCAATCACTTGCGAATATACGCTCATCGCTCCCGTGTATGCGCCTATTCCGAGGCGCACGGCATCGTATCGCAAAGCCTCGTTGTACATAGAGTGCGTTGACGCAAGGTGTGCAATCGCGCTCGGATATACCTCTTTGACAGCCTTTATACACTCGTCGAAAACGTGTTTTTGATTTTGAGTTCCGTTGCGCAAATGAGAATATACGCCATCAACGCAAAATCCGTGATTTTTCAGTATTCTAACGGCATTTTTTACCCCGTCAATATCAAAGCCGAGCCTGTGCATACCGCTGTCGACCTTGATATGTAATCGCACTTTTTGCGGGTAGATATATCCGCCTTTTGCAAGCGATAGGAGCGCATTCACTTGCTCTATATCGTGCACTGCGATTATAACGTTCAAATCGCACGCTTTTTTCAGTTCCTCACATGCGCACGCGCATAACAATATGTCTTTGACTATGCCTACTTCTCGCAATCGTTCCGCTTCTTGGAGTGTAACCACCCCGAATGCGTCTACAATGTCTTCCGCCACGTTGGCAACTTCCGTTATGCCGAAGCCGTAAGCGTCCGCTTTCGCCATAAGAATAATCGGCACTTTTACGTCCGCTTTTGCTCTCAAAATGTTGCGCCTTATAACGTCAAGGTCAACGACGATTTTCAGTTTTATAACCCACCTCGGCTATCATTTTATGCGCCGACATAAGTTATCGTGCAATCAGTTTTTCTTATAATAGTTGATAAGGCAACCGTCAACGATTATTTGTTTTTCCACGTCGGTGAGCGCGTCCATACGGATATCTATCTTTTGCGTTTTACCCCCTCTTACGAGATACGCGTCAAAATCTTTGCCGTGCAAAACGCTATCTTTTGCGCCTTTAATCACCACGATATCGCCCTTTTTATACTCGGTTTCACCGTCCAAAAGCGGTAACATACCCCAGTTGATAAGGTTGGAGCGATATCTCTTGGTTGCGTATTCTCTTGCGATGTTTGCGCCACCTCCGAGGAAGCGTTGGCAACTTGCCGCTTGCTCTCTCGCACTTCCGTCACCCGGTTTTTTTGCAAAAATGCAAGAATTTATCGTGGTATCGTCGGCGTTTAGCCCGCAAAGCGCGATTGCCTCTTTTACGTCCTCGTTGTTGCCGTCTCTAACGCTTTTACTTGCGCCGACGTATTGCGGATCTTTTCTTGAAAGCGCAAATTCCGCAAGGCGCAACGGATTGCTCCTATAAGACGAGGTTTCGCCCGACGGAATAAGTTCGTCCGTAGTGGTGACGGGATCGTCGATGACACTGCAAAGTTTAAGAGCGACGTTGTTTTTCATAGGTTCGATGTGCGGAATATCCGTGATATTGGGTCCGTAAACGAGTTCTACGCTACTATCCGCTTTGCCGTATCCGTTGTATACCCTTGACGCGTAAACGTCGGGATTATATTCAAATTTGGGTATTTCGTCGTCAAAATCCAAGCCGAGCGCAGTCGTAAGCACACCGCCGTTTGCGGCAGTAGCGGCAATGGAGCGCGCGTCCATAAGCGCGACCGATGCAATTTGCTTGTCGCTTGGCTTGCTACCCTCACGACGCTCGAAATTTCTTGTGGTGTGTCTTATGCTGAAACCGTTGTTGCAAGGCACGTCCCCCGCGCCAAAGCAAGGACCGCAGAAGCACGGTTTTAGAATTGCACCGCTCTCTATAAGGCGCGCAATCGCGCCGTTTTTTACGAGTGCAAGATTTGTGGATTGAGAGCCCGGATATACGGAAAGAGAAAACGCTCCGTCCCCCGTTCTCTTGCCTCGCAATATATTTGCGGTGCACACGAGATTGTCGTACGTACCGCCCGCACAACCTGCAATAACGCCTTGCGACACTATGATTTTGCCGTTTTTTATCTTGTCGGTGAGTTTGTATTCACCGTGAAGTCCGAGTAGTTCGTTGCCCTCTTTTTCCGCTTTGGACAAAATCTCGTACGGATTGGCAATGACGTCGGCAAGTTTATATACGTTGGACGGATGGAACGGAAGCGCAATCATCGGCTCGACCTTGCTCAAATCGATGACGATACCGCCGTCGTACGACGCGCCGTCTTTGGGTTGAAGTCGTCTATAATCGCGCTCTCTTCCGTATGCGGAGAGATATTCTTTCACCTTTTCGTCCGTGCACCAAATAGAGGACAAGCACGCGCTTTCGGTGGTCATAACGTCGATGCCGTTTCTAAATTCGACGCTCAAATCGTTTATGCCTTCGCCTACGAATTCGAGCACGGCGTTTTTGACAAAACCGCTCTTAAAAACTTCACCGATAAGCGCAAGCGCAACGTCTTGCGGACCTACGCCTTTGCGCACTTTGCCTTTGAGTTCCACGGCGATAACGCGCGGATAATCGATGTCGTACGTGCGTTTGAGCAATTGTTTTACGAGTTCGGGTCCGCCCTCACCGATTGCAAGCGTTCCGAGTGCGCCGTAGCGCGTGTGTGAGTCGCTACCGAGTATCATCTTTCCGCAACCCGCAAACATTTCGCGCATATAACTGTGTATAACCGCAACGTTGGCAGGCACGTAAATTCCACCGTACTTTTTGGCGCAAGATAAACCGAAAACGTGGTCGTCCTCGTTTATAGTACCGCCTACCGCACAAAGCGAATTGTGGCAATTGGTAAGAACGTACGGAAGTGGAAATTCTTTGAGTCCGCTTGCCTTTGCCGACTGAATTATGCCGACATACGTTATATCGTGGGACGCCATTGCGTCAAAGCGGATATTGAGTTTTTTCTCATCGCTTGATAAATTATGCGCGCAAAGCACGTCGTGCGCAATCGTACCGCTCGTTGAAGGCATTATACCTTGCGAGATTGCCTCTTTTTCGCTTATGAGAGTGCCGTTTACATAGCACGTTTTTTCGTTTATCAGTCTTATCATTTTTTCCTATGCGCAACGCGTTTATCTAGATACAAGCGTATAAATTGCGATAAATTGATTATTTTTTGTTCTTATCTTTCTTTTCGGGAGTGTAAACCTCGACGATGATGTCGCCGATTTTATCTCTCAAAGACGCAATAAAATCATCTACTTTTTGCGTGGGAATATTCACTCTGAAACTTATCTCGCCGTCCGTTTGTTTCACGCCTTTGGTGATGAGATAAATTTCTCTCGTCTCGCTGTTTTGCTTTACGCAAACCAAATCGTTATAATCGATTTTGTCCACAAAAAAGCCGAGCACGGTCACGAGTTGGCCGTCTTTGAACTTGTAATAGCTGTTGAAGAGAACCAAAAGAGAAGCAACCGCAATGAGCGTTGCCGCGCCCACGGATACGCCTGCGATTGCAGGCTCAGCGGTGTTTTCACCCGCAAGCATTGCGATATCTACGCCGATTATCGCAAGCGCGCCCGCCGCTATAACCGCCAAAATTATGGTTTTTACTATGCCGAAATTCATTCTAAATTTCATATATCACCTCAAAACGAATATTCTATTCGTCAAAGTTTCAATCTTGATTATCATTAGTCGTACCCGCCTCGATACTTTCGACTTCGACGACGCATTCAACGGATTTGTCCGCATCGTCGTTTTCGTCTTCCGACACGACCTCTTGCGCCGTATCGTCCGAATTTTCGACGTCCTTGTCTTGTTGCTCCGCCCTATAACCGAATTCAACCGTATTGATAACCGTCGTTGCGTCGGTATAGAAACTATATCCTTTTGTCTTGTAGTAACCGATAAGCTCGATTGCTCTCAAAACGAAGTAGTATAATGACGGAAGCACGAGTGACATAAGTCCGCCCGTGGGGATTGCAAACGTCGTCGAGAACAAATATACCATTGAGAACATGACCGCATAGGACTTAAAAAGCCCGGATACGTTGGATTTGACATAAGTCAAACTTCTCGTAAACGCCGTGAAAACTCTCTCTTCGGGATGGAAGAGCAATCTCGGAAGCCAACCCGCAAAAAGCGTTGCGCGAAGCGAGCAAATCACCACCCCTACGACTAACGCAATCGGAAAAACGAAAAAGCCGATAAAGCGGAACAATCCGAACACTATGCACGCCATAATCGTGAAGAAAATGAGGTCAATCGGCAAAGCGATGGCAAGTCTGCAAAGCGAATATTTGACGCACTTTTTGCAGTTAAGCGCAAGGTTGCTCGCAAAACCGAATTTGAGGTTGGACGCCATAATATTGTTGATGATATCGGCAAGTGCATAGTACGACAAGCCGAACAAGAAACAATAAAACGCGTAAAGGAACACACCTATAAAGACAAGTCCGGTAGCGATACTCGCCCTCGAGCCGAGATCGGCAAAGATATTTTGCACCTCGGTCATACCTTGCGTAAACGCACCGCGCATACTGTTTGTGCCGTCCCATACGGATTTGAGACAATCTTGAAGCGCGTTTATGTGCGTCGAAACGTCCGTAACAGCGGATATTGCGTCCCATACGGGCAAAACGATTGCCACACCTATGGCAACGGTGATCAAAAGGCATATCAAAATCCACAAAAAGATCTTGACGGCGTATCCCATATTGGAAAAGAGCATTGATAAAGAATACTTAAATTCCATATTCCTCTCCGAAACGTAGGGCATTATTTTGCCCGTTTTCTCTTACGATTTCTATTATTTTTTGGACCAAATGTCCTTCTTTTTTCTGACGTAGTCCATTCTTTCCGTGCCCGTCACGTCGTAAAAGAGCGTGTACATAAGCGTGATGTAGAACGGCACGACCACCATATACGAAATTACGTCAAGCAAAAATTGCGCGATTACGCCCGCATTGAGTGCGCCGGTGATTATCATAACGAGTTCGATAGGCGCAACACAAGAAAACAGCGTAAAGGTCGTGCGTATCACTCTGCCCGACATACTGCGCACGGCGTTGACTATCGCGTCTTTTGCTTTGAGCCCCGTGTGCAAACAGTACGGTGACCAAAGTATAAGCCACGACATAACGACAAGCATAATCAACTGATTCAATAGCAACGTGAATATGGAAAAAACCAGCCACGTAGCACCGCTCTTGAACGCAACCCACCATAGATAGCACAAAACCGACGTAAGCAAATTGCTCAGTTCCATAGCGGCAAACGCGGTTATACCGAAGCGAAGTGCGGTCAATATATTGTAATTGAGCCTGTTTTTCACTCTCGACGGCGAAACGGTAAACTCGCCTATACGCATATGTCTGTCTATGACGCCGAACGTGATTGCGATTGAGAATACCAAAAGAGCCAATCCGATCAAGCCGAGATACCAGTACGAAAACGGCAAAGCACGCATTTGGAGGTACATATCTCCGAAATTTTGCGGATTTATGGTTTTATATTCAAACAAATAGTACAGCGTCGACGACGGCGACAGCAAAAACGGAATAAAGAGAGACGGCGCAACCGAAATCAACAGTAAATACGCGCCCTTGTCAATAAAATACTTCCAAGTCGTCTTAAATACGTTCATATTTTTGGTACTGTCGATTACGCGCATAATAGTCTGCTCTCTCGGTTTTTGTTTTTTCGACTATCAGTCGAACATTGCAAGTTTGTCTTTGAGTTTTTCGAGTTTTTCGAGTGCTTTTGAAACGAATCCCGTGTTGGCAAGCAACGCTTTGGTCTTGTTGATAACGCCTTCCGTTTGAGCAATTTCGGCGTTGATACGCTCTTTTTCCTTATCCTCGTCGATGAGGTCACCGAGCGGAATAAGCACTTCGGCGTCGTGCGTTACGATTGCGCTGACTTTGCCATCGACTTCACTCTTGTCGTGCACGAGCGTAACTTCGGCAACGTTTGCGAGTTTTTGGATATACGGCACTGCCGAGGCGATAAATTTCTCGTCCTTTGCGATGACAAAAGCGTTTATCTTCTTGGACGGTGCAACGTTCATCTCGTTGCGTACGTTGCGGATTGCGCCGATAATCTCACGCAAGCCCTCGAAACTTGCCTCTTCCTTGCGGAATACTCTGTGCTTGTTGTACGACGGCCATTCTTGAACCATAAGCACGCTTCCCTTGGGTGCGAATTTGGAATAAATCTCTTCCGTCACGAACGGGATAAACGGGTGCAACAATTTGAGAATTTGCGTAAGCACGTAAGTAAGCATTGCAACGGCGTGAGTATGTTGCTTTTTGTCGTCGCTGTAAAGCATCGTCTTGCTCATCTCTATATACCAATCGCAGAACTCACTCCACACGAAGTCGTAAATTCTTGCCGCGGCAAGCCCGATTTCGTACTTATTGAGGTTGATAGTCACCTCTTTCACAACGTCGTTGAGACGAGTGAGTATCCACTTGTCCGCACCGTTGAAGCGAGACGGCATAGTCAAATCATCGTCGTCCTTTATGTTCATAATGACGAAACGAGACGCGTTCCAAAGTTTGTTGACGAAGTTTCTGCAACTCTCGATTTTGCCGTCGGTAAATCTCGTATCGCTACCCGGGGCAATACCCGTCGCAAGCGAGAAACGCAATGCGTCCGCGCCGTATTTGTCGATGATTTCAAGCGGGTCGATGCCGTTGCCGAGACTCTTTGACATCTTTCTGCCTTGCGCGTCGCGCACGAGACCGTGTATAAGCACTTCGCTAAACGGCACTTCGTGCATAAACTCGATACCGCTAAACATCATTCTTGCAACCCAGAAGAATATAATATCGTATCCCGTAACGAGCACGTTGGTGGGATAGAAATACGCCAAACTCTTGGTCTTTTTGGGATATCCGAGCGTGCTGAACGGCCAAAGTGCGGAACTGAACCACGTATCGAGCACGTCCTCGTCTTGACGGATATGATGACCTCCGCACTTGGGGCAAGTGTCGACGCTCGTCTTGGACACTATAGTCTCACCGCAATCGTCGCAATAGTATGCGGGAATACGATGACCCCACCAAAGTTGACGAGAAATGCACCAATCTCTGATATTTTCCATCCAATTGAAATAGGTATTTTCAAATCTCTTGGGGATAAACTCCGTTTTCTTGTCCTTTACGGCTTTGATTGCGGGCTCTGCAAGCGGTTTCATCTTGACGAACCATTGCTTGGACACGAGCGACTCCACCGTCTCGCCGCAACGATAGCAAGTGCCGACGTTGTGCGCATACGGTTCGATTTTGACCATAAGTCCGAGTGCGGTAAGGTCTTCCACTATCGCTTTGCGCGCGGTAAGTCTGTCCATACCTTGATATTTGCCCGCGTTCTCGTTCATAAGTCCGTCTTCGCCGATAACTTGTATAATCGGCAAATTATGGCGCAAACCGAGCTCGAAGTCGTTGGGATCATGTGCGGGCGTAATCTTCACCGCACCTGTGCCGAAGCCTATCTCGCAATAATCGTCCGCAACGACGGGGATCTCTCTGTCCGTAAGCGGAAGTTTGACCGTCTTACCGACGTATTTTGACATCTTCTCGTCTTTGGGATTGACCGCAACGGCGGTATCGCCGAGCATAGTCTCGGGACGAGTGGTCGCAATGACGATTGCGTCGTCTTCACCTACCACGGGGTACTTGTAATACCAAAGATTGGATTGTTGTTCTTCGTACTCGACCTCCGCGTCGCTGAGTGCCGTATGGCAATGCGGACACCAGTTGATGATACGGTTGCCTCTGTAAATCAAGCCTTTTTTGTAGTATTTAACAAACGCTTCGAGCACTGCGTTTGAGCAGTTTTCGTCCATTGTAAAAGCGGATTTCGACCAGTCGCAAGAAATGCCGAGTGCCTTTTGTTGCTCGACTATTCTTCCGCCGTATTGATTTTTCCACGCCCAAGCGCGCTCCAAAAATCCGTCTCTTCCGACGTCGTTTTTGGAAAGTCCTTCTTCCTTGCGCATCTTTTCCACGACCTTGACTTCGGTCGCGATAGAAGCGTGGTCCGTGCCGGGCATCCAAAGCGTCTCGTATCCGCACATACGCTTAAAGCGCACGATAATGTCTTGAATAGTCTCGTCAAGAGCGTGTCCCATATGAAGTTGTCCGGTAATGTTCGGCGGTGGCATCATCACCGTAAACGGCTCTTTTTCCGGATTGACGTGAGCCTCGAAATATTTGCCTTTCATCCACATGTCGTAGATGCGTTTTTCAAACTCCGGATTGTAAGTTTTGTCCATCTGTTGCATAAAAAAACTCCTTGCGCCTCTCGGCGCATTTATATGTCAATGTGTTATTCTGTTTTTAAATCTAACAAGAGTTATCCTTCGTACGTGCCGTCTTTCTTCTCTTGCACAATTCTTTGGTCCTCTTCTTTTACGGACTCTGCGGTTGCCGCTTGCATCTTGCCCTCTTTTACGAGCTTGACCTGCTTCATAGTTTCGTTGAGATAACTGAACGCCGCCGCGTAACTCAATGCGATACCCCAAGCAAGAATACCCCAGTCCGCATATTGCACGTAGTTGTGGAAGAACGCAAGGATAACGCCGACGGAAATCGTGAACGAAGAAACCTTACCCAGCCAATTTGCCTTGACGGTCGCGCCATTTTTGAGAACGTATAAAGCAATCATCGCTTGGATAAACTCTTTTGCGAAAATCAAAATCACGAACGCATAGTGTACAAACCACGGATTGTCGAGCACTCCCTCTTTTACAAGGTTTTGACCAAGATCCGTAAGTCCCGTGCAGAATGCAAGACAAGCAAGCACCGCAACGTGCATAAGTTTGTCAGCGATGGGGTCGAGAACCATACCGATACCGCTTTGCATATTGAACTTTCTTGCAATCCAGCCGTCAAGCAAATCGCTTCCCGACGCAAAGAAGAACACACCGAGTGCGATGTAAAAGAGCGTGAAGTCGTCTCTTACACCTGCGAGTGCCATAAGAGTGGCGAACACGGGGACGCAAATAATGCGGAAATAAGTGATAATGTTGGGAATCGTCCAGATTTCTTTAAAATCTACTTGTCCGATTTTCTTTGCCATAAATCCTCCTGCTCACGCAAGCGCAGTGCGTGCGTGTGCAATAAATATAAATATAGAAGATTATATCAAAGTTTTATGCGCGTGTAAACAATAAACTCCGAATAATTGCACAAAATATTACAAAAAACAATAGTATGTTGAGAGGGTCGTATGGAAAAATGCCTTATCGTTATCAATTTCAATGCCGGTTCGAGCAAAAAAATCTCTTTTGAAAAAGTGGAAAAATGTCTCGGCAACCGCTATGAATACACACATCTATCCCTTCCGCAAGACAAATTCTCTTCGTCGAAAGGTTTTGACGCGGTTGCGGTTTGCGGAGGAGACGGGACTCTTGCTTCTATCATTCAAGACACTTACGACAAACCTATAAAAGTGTTCTACTTCCCCGTCGGAACGCTCAACGACAAGGCAAAAGCGGTCAGATACGCAAACGCAAGGGCAAAATGCCCCTCTTGCGACGAAACTCCGAGGACTAAACCGATCGTCGTCGGAAAACTCAACGCCTTGATAAAAGACGGAGAGTATCTCACCACCGATTGCGGTGCGGATATCTTCACCTATGTTTTGGCGTCGGGTTCTTTTACGCCGATCGGATACACATCGACGCCCGAGGAAAAAAAGAGATTCGGCACGCTTGCATACATTGCCAAAATCGTCAAAGAGTACAAACCGTACAGAATGAAAACCTCGATAATCTGTGACAAGAAAAAATACGACGGCGAGTTTACTCTCGTTATGTTCGTCAAGTCTCCGAGGTGCTTCGGATTCAAATTCAACAAGGCATTCAACCAAGAAAGTGCGAGCGGACATTTGCTTGCGATACGCTCACCCAAACACGACGGATTTTTGGGTTGCGCGGAAATGTTTTTCCCATTCTTCAAAGCCTTTTTTATAGGACTCAAAAAAGAGCGCGACAAAGGCAAAATCATTTTCAAACAAGTCTATTCGGCAACGCTAGAAAACGAGGACGAAATGGTATTTTGCAAAGACGGCGAAATGCTAAAAAAAGATAAAGGCATTTACAAAATATCTTTCAAACGCACGCTTTGCGACTTTTGCGTGATAGAGAAATTTTGATAAACATTTGGATAAAAACGCTCGATGTATTCTCTTGCAATCGTGCGCGAAACAACCGAAAATCACCGCTCAAAACCACGCCCAAAACCAATTGAGTTTTAATTGCCCACCGCATGCAAAAGGAAATCAACTTATACACGCGATTTGACAAAATGGTCTTTGATTTGTTTTGAAATGTCAATACTTCTCAATCGTCTAA
>URUQ01000007.1 GCA_900551145.1 uncultured Eubacteriales bacterium | reverse complement strand
ATGACCACTTCGATACACTTCCATATTGATTTGTTGTCAGCGTGTTGAAGTGGGCATAGGCGCGCCGTGCGCATATATAGTGACCACTTCGATACACTTCCGTATGTTTTGTTGTCAGTGTGTTGAAGTGGGCATAGGTACGCGTGCGTACATATAATGACCACTTCGATACACTTCCATATTGATTTGTTGTCAGCGTGTTGAAGTGGGCATAGGTGCGCGTGCGTACGTATAGTGACCACTTCGATACACTTCCATTCGTTTTGTTGTATATTCTATTGCGTTTTCGCAATTTGCTAACACATTATAGTATATTTATTTTGATTTTGCAACAAATTTTGTCTTGCATATCGTCATAATCTAAATTATACTGTTTTTATAATGTTCAGGAGGAGCTATTGTGCAAAAAATCTCAAAAACCGAAAAAATCTTATTCTCTTTGCTCGGCTTATCCGTTGCGATCATAATTCTCGGCATATTGTTTTTGCTCAACGCTATGCAAGATATGTCCAATCCCGACAATATTGCGTTCTTCACCGCGTTCAGCAAAATCGACAACGTTCTTGCAAAATACATCGTGGTAATACTCACTATGAGTTGCGGAATTATGCTGTTTTCAAACGTGGCGTTGCGCTTCCCCAACAAGAAACTGCGCAACGGGCTTACGATCGGCATAACGACGTTTGCGTTTGTGTTGACGCTTCCGCTGGTGTACGTTTTTATCGCAATACTTCCTTTGGCGGCAAAAGCAACAACGAGCGGTATGCCCGCCTTCGAGCAACTAAACGTCGTTGACCAAGTTATGCGCACGGACAATATTCTTGCTGGATTTATAGACTGGTTCGGAAGCGGAGCGTTCCTTTGGGTGGTGCTTGTATTTATGCTTCTGTTGTCAATACTTTTCTTGCTCGAACCGCTGTTTGCGGGCATTTGCGTGACGAAAGGCAAAATTCTCAATATCGTAGGCAAGAACAAGGACGGCAAAATACGCTTCTTCACCACCGACGAACTGCCCGTGCTCAAAGCGGAGCGCGAAGCGAAACAATGTGAATGCAATCAAGAAAGCGATAGTGTAGAACCTATTATGGAAACGCCCGTCGAAGTCGTTTGCGACGAAATGGCGGAATAACGAATATCGGACGTAGAGCGAGCGCAAAATTTGCGCTCGCTTTCGTTTTTTGCAGTTACGCTTGATTTTCGGGCAAATACGGCTTATTATATCAATAGAAACATAAAGGACTTAAACGAATGGATATTTGCACTTTTTTGGAAAAATCGTACACTGCGTACCACGCCACACTCAATTGCCAATTCATACTCGAAAAGAGCGGTTTTGAACAACTCGACCTCGACAAAGAATGGACTTTGTCCAAAGGCGGTAAATATTACGTAACGAAGAACGACAGCGCGCTTATCGCGTTCCGTGTGGGAGAAAACTTTGCTTTCAATATCGCAGAAAGTCACACGGACTCCCCTTGCCTCAAAGTCAAGGGCAACAGCCTCGTGCAAACCCCCGAGGGCGCACGCGTCAACGTGGAAGAGTACGGCGGACTTATCCTCTACTCTATGCTCGACGCGCCTCTCAAAATCGCAGGTCGCGCGCTTGAAAGACACGGTGACAAACTCGCGAGCAAAGTGGTCGAAAGCAAGTACAATGTTCAAATTCCGTCCGTTGCGATACACCACAACCCAACCGTCAACAACGGTATGGCGTTGAGCGTGCAAAAGGATATGCTTCCGCTTCTCGGAAACGTCGAGGACTTGTACTCCACGCTCTCCAAGGACGAAATCGTGGACGCCGATTTGTACGTCGTGCCTGCGACTGCGCCTTATTATAGCGGTGTAAACGAGGAATACCTCTGCTCTCCGAGAATAGACAACCTCACGAGCGTATACGCTTCTATGCAAGCAATCGTGGCGTGCAATCCGCAAAACATTGCTCTTGCGTGCTGTTTCGACAATGAGGAAGTGGGCAGTCGCACCAAGCAAGGCGCAAACTCCGCACTCCTTCGCAACGTGCTGAAAAAGATTGCGCGCGGACTGGGCAAGAGTAAGGACGATTTTATCTCCGCCTGCGAAAACGGCTTTATACTCTCCATCGACAACGGACACGCGATGCACCCATCATTCCCCGAAAAATCGGATATCAAAGAGCGCGTGTATCTCAACGGAGGTATCGTGATAAAGCACCACACCAACTACTCGACGGACGGTTTCTCCTCCGCAGTGGTAAAAACGATGCTCGACAAGGCGGGCGTCGAATACCAAGATTATTACAATCATTCCGATTTGCGTTGCGGCAGCACCATAGGTCTTATGACCAGTGCAAACCTTGCGATGAACGCTTGCGATATAGGTCTTGCGCAACTTGCAATGCACTCCGCAGTCGAAACGGTTGGCTCAACGGATATTGTAAAAATGCAAAAGTGCATAAACGCTTTCTTTGACTGCTCAATCGTGCAAAAGGGACAAAATATTGAGATAAAGTTGTAAAAATGCGAACTTAAACTTCGTTTTCGTGCAAAACCACTTAAATCTAAGCAATTGAAAAGGACTTGCGATTTGCAAGTCCTTTTGTTTTTCTTATACTTAAATTTGCTTATTCGACAAATGCTACGAACGCTTGATGTGCCGTGTAAAGGTCCGCTTTTGAGATAAGCTCGTACGGTGCGTGCATAGAGAGTACGGGAACGCCCATATCCACGGTGTCGATGTTCATATTGGAGATGAACTTTGCAACCGTTCCGCCGCCGCCGAGATCCACTCTGCCAAGCTCACCCGTTTGCCACACGATGCCTGCTTTTGCAAACACTTGACGCAAGTATCCGATATATTCCGCCGAAGCGTCGTTTGAACCCGATTTACCGCGTGCGCCCGTGAACTTGTTCATCGTAACGCCGAAATTGACGTGTCCCGCGTTCATATCCTCAAATGCGGACGCAAATGCGGGATCGAAGCCCGCGGTGACGTCTGCGGAGATGCACTTGGAGTTTTCTCTCACGACGGACGGATTTGCACCGTAACTCTTTGCAATCTCGTTGAGCAAGTCGTTGATAAGCACGCATTGCATACCTGTGTTGCCTTCCGAGCCGATCTCTTCCTTGTCGGCAAGTATGCACATAACCGTTTGATCCGTGTTTGCCTCAAGAGTTGCAGTGATTTCGGGATAAGCGCACACTCTGTCGTCGTGGCCGTAGCTTGCGACGTACGCTCTGTCGAAACCGACGTCTTTTGCCTTGACTGCGGGCACTGCTTCGAGTTCGGCAGAGATAAAGTCTTCTTCGCAAATGCCGTACTTGGCGTTGAGAATATTCAAAACGCCCTTCTTCACTGCGTCTTTTTCATCACCTTTTACGGGGATACCGCCAACGAGCAGGTTGAGGTTTTCCGCTTGGAAACCGTCTGCAATCGTCTTGGTGTTAAGCTCTTGCGAAAGGTGCGGAAGCAAGTCCGTGATATAGAATACGGGATCGTTTTCGTCCTCACCGACGTTGAGCGTGACTTTGCTGCCGTCTTTGAGCATCACTACACCGTGAAGCGCAAGAGGAATGGTGAGCCATTGATACTTCTTGATACCGCCGTAATAGTGCGTTTTGAGATACGCCATATCCGCTTTTTCGTAGAGCGGAACTTGTTTGAGATCAAGTCGGGGACTGTCCACGTGTGCTACGAGAATACGCACACCGTTCTTTGCCACGTCTGCCTTGCCTGCGCGGATAATGAAAAGCCCTTTTCCGCGATTGTTGTAGTAGAGTTTGTCACCGGGATTGATCTTGTCGCCGAGCACGTACGCCTTGTAGCCTTGTGCTTCTATCATAGCGACGCTTTCCGCCACCACTTCCCTCTCGGTCTTTCCGTTGTCGAGGAATTTTTTGTAACCTTCCGCATATTCGCTGATGACGCCAAGTTGCCTCTCGTCCGCCAACGCGTAAACGTTTTGTCTTTTATAAGTGTAATCCATAAAAGCCTCACAAAATTTATTTTCTGCCAACATTATACCACACCCGTGCAAAAAATCAACAACTGCGCCTATAATAAAAATAATGCCCCGCAAAGAGCATCATTTTCTTCCGACGAGTTCATCGAGCGAAACGTCAAAAATATCTGCGATTTTTATAAGCATAAATATGTCGCGCGCGATGGTGACTTTTGTTTTACACCGTGAAATTTTGTGGTATAATTATTGCAATAAATATCTTATAGGTGGTTTTTATGATCGTAGATAAAAGACAAGAGGTGCTTGCGCACAATTTGGTCAACTACTCTATCCACGTCGGCAAAGGCGACAAAGTTTGGATAGACGCTATCGGTTGCGGAGAACAACTGCCCGCGTGCATTATTCGCGAAGTGTACAAAGTGGGCGGGATTCCCTTCCTCAATATTATAGACAAACGTTTGGAGCGCGAGTTGCTTATGGGCGCAACGCCCGAAATGCTGGATATGTGGGCAAAGCGCGACGCCGATTTTATGGATAAAATGGATTGCTATATCGGTATTCGCGGTGGTAGCAACAGTTACGAGACGAGCGACGTGCCCGAGAGCATTATGCAAGAATACGACAAACGTTACGGTATCCCCGTACACAGCGACAGACGCGTTGCGCATACCCGTTGGGTTATTTTGAGATACCCTACTCCGAGTATGAGCCAACTTGCGGGAATGAGTACGGAAGCGTTTGAGGACTACTTCTTCAACGTATGCTGTCTCGACTATCAAAAGATGAGCGATGCGATGCAACCGCTGGTTAATCTTATGAATAAGACGGACAAAGTGCATATTCTTGCAAAAGACACCGATTTGACGTTCTCTATAAAGGGTATTCCCGCAATCAAATGCGACGGTGCGTGCAATATCCCCGATGGTGAAGTTTACACCGCTCCCGTCAAAGAAAGCGTAAACGGATATATCAGTTACAATACCCCGTCAATCGAGAACGGCTTCCGTTTCGAAAACGTTCGTCTTGAATTCAAGGACGGCAAAATCGTCAAAGCAACCGCCAACAACACCGAAAAGGCAAACGCCATTTTCGACACCGACGAGGGCGCAAGATATGTGGGTGAATTTGCGATCGGAGTCAATCCCTACGTCACTGGGGCAATCGGCGACATTCTCTTTGACGAAAAGATAAGCGGATCTTTCCACTTCACTCCCGGTTGTTGCTATGACGACGCACCAAACGGCAATAAGAGCGCGGTACACTGGGATTTGGTATTGTGTCAGACACCCGAATACGGCGGTGGTGAAATTTGGTTTGATGACGTTCTTATCCGCAAAGACGGCAGATTTGTCCTTCCCGAACTCTTCGGCTTAAACCCCGAAAATTTGAAATAATATAACCTTATTCTTATAAACGAAAAGCCACACTATTATTTGTGTGGCTTTTCGCTTTTTTGTGAGTCTGTCAAGCAATGTATTCGCTTGGTTTTGTTGCAATTACTATTATATCGATTAACCAACCGATACACCATAGTCCGAGCGTGAACATATACAATATGCCCATTCCGACTTTGCCTTCATAGAACTTGTGAAGTCCAAGCCAACCGCCAAGTATAGCCATAGGCAAAGCAATTTTCTTCTTGCACCTTTTGCCGGCCGCTACCGCAACAGGCTGAACGTTGCTTTGCTGTACGACATTGTTTATCACGATGTTCGGCTGTTGTGGGGGTGATTGAACACTTTGATTTGCTCCGCAAGCGGCACATTTAAAAGCCTCATCTGGCATTTCCGAACCGCAATATGTGCATTTTTTACTCATCTTTTGACCTCTCCTTTTAGTATTTTAATTTTAACACGCTATTTAGTGTATGTCAACACTATTTTTAGGGTATTTGATAATATATGAGTATGTCATCGTTCGGAAAAAATCTAAAAACTGAAAGAGAAAATGCGGGGCTTAATCAAAAGCAACTTGCTTCAAGAATCGGGACGTCACAACAACGCATAAGCGAATGGGAATGCGACAAGGTTGAGCCTACCGTATCAAACATCGTTGCGATTGCAAAAGCACTTGACGTGAGTTTTGACGACCTTTTTGACGGGATTGAATGAAAATAAGTAGGATGTAAGCAACGGCGTTTAGCCGTTGTTTTTATATCCACCCATATGAAACACCTTAACTAAATTGTATAAAAAATCCACCGATTACTCGGTGGATTTTGTGTGTTGTGTTTATCGATTAGATGAGTTGCAAAATGCAGGTTTCTGCTGCGTCACCGCGACGGTTGCCCGTTTTGAGGATGCGAGTGTAACCGCCACCTTGTCCGAGTTCGTTCTTACGAGCATCGTACTTGGGTGCATACTCTTTGAAAATCTTTTCGATGAGAGGGTGTTTTGTGTCTTTGATGCGTGCTTTGTATGCGCTCTTGGACTCCTTGTCACCCTTGACTTCTTTGAGGTCAACAAGTTCTGCCATAAGTCTTCTGCGTGCTGCGAGTTTCTTGGGGCCGTCGTTGGTGAAAACGACTTCGTTCTTTACGCCCTTTGCGTTCGTAACGGTCTTGGTGACTTTGACGTCGTCTTGATAGGCTCTCATTGCGATAGTGATGTATTTCTCTGCAAGACTTCTGACTGCTTTTGCGCGGTCGACAGTCGTTTCGATTTGACCGTACCACAAGAGTTCAGAAACTTGGTTTTTGAGCATAGCCATTCTTTGGTCTGTGCGTTTTCCTAATTTAGACATTTAGTTCCTCCTGTACTCTTAGTCCTCAACGACTTTCAAACCAAGTCCGAGGTCTTCGAGTTTCTTGACAACTTCTTCGAGTGATTTTCTGCCGAGGTTTCTCACTTTGAGCATATCGTCTTCCGTACGCTTGGTGAGGTCTTCGACTGTGTGGATATTTGCACGCTTCAAGCAGTTGTATGAGCGTACCGAGAGGTCGAGATCTTCAACCGACATATCGAGAACCTTGGTTTTGGTGTCTTGCGTGTCGGGTTTGAGAATTTCAACGCCCTTCATTCTTTCAACGAGGTCAACAAAGAGTTTGAGGTGATCGTTCATAATCTTTGCTGCGAGCGACGTGATTTCTTCTGCGGATGTCGTGCCGTCGGTTGTCACTTCGAGAGTGAGCTTGTCAAAGTCGATGCTTTGCTCGACACGAGTGCTTTCCACCGCATAGTTGACTTTTACAACCGGCGTGTAAATGGAATCGATTGGAATATAACCGATGAGTTCGTGACTGTCCTTGTTTTGAGATGCAGGAACATAACCTCTTCCGCAATCCACGAAAATGGACATATCAATCTCAGCACCCTCGTCCAAAGTGCAGATGACTTGGTCGGGATTCATGACTTCGATGCCTGTTGCGCATTGAATGTCACCGGCAGTGACGGTGCCGACGGTGTTTGCATAGAGTTTGCACTCTTGCTTGCCGGCGGTTTCGAGACTGCTTACCGCTTTGAAACGAACAGTTTTGAGGTTGAGGATAATTTCAGTAACCTCCTCTTTTACGCCCTTGATTGTGGAAAACTCATGTTCCACACCCGCAATCTTAATGCCGACAGCAGCAGCACCGGGAAGTGCGGAAAGAAGGATACGACGCAAGCAGTTGCCGATAGTCGTGCCAAATCCGCGCTCGAGCGGTTCGACTACGAACTTGCAGTAATTGCCGCTTTCGTTCGGCGTAGGCGTAATTTTGGGACTTCTCATTTCCATCATAACTGTGTCCTCCAATCAGATTATTTTGAGTACAACTCGACGATAAGGTGTTCTTGAATATCGAGGTCGATGTCTTCTCTTTGAGGAAGTGCTACAACCTTGCCCGTCAACGTTGCGTTGTCGAATTCAAGCCATTTTACGAGGCTGAGATTCTTTGTTTCTTTGACAGCGTCCCACATAGAAGAGTCTTTCTTGTTCTCTTTGACTGCGATGACGTCGCCGACTTTGATGAGGTAGGACGGAATGTCAACCGTTTTGCCGTTGACCGTGATGTGTCCGTGGTTGACGATTTGACGTGCCATTGCTCTAGAAGAGCCGAGACCAAGACGATACACTGCGTTGTCGAGACGTCTTTCGATAAGGGTGAGCATATTGTCACCGGTGACACCGCGCATTTCGGACGCTCTGTCATAGTACATCTTGAATTGTTTTTCCGTTACGCCGTAGTAGCGTTTGGTTTTTTGTTTCTCGCGAAGTTGGATGCTGTAACCGCTTGCTTTCTTTCTTCCTTTGCCGTGGTCACCCGGAGGTGCGTACTTGGTAAGGATGGGGCATTTGGTGGAACTGCACTTTTCGCCTTTCAAATAAAGTTTGCAACCTTCACGTCTGCAAAGACGGCAATCTGCTCCTGTATATTTAGCCATAACTTAAAATCCTCCTCTTACAGTCTTCTCGCCTTCGGCGGACGGCATCCGTTGTGAGGAATCGGAGATACGTCTTGAATGAGGGTGACTTCGATACCGACGTTGCCGAGTGCGCGGATTGCGCTTTCTCTGCCTTGACCCGGACCTTTGACGTAAACTTCAACGCTTCTCATACCTTGGTCGTAAGCGACTTTTGCTGCGTCTTCACTTACCATTTGTGCTGCAAACGGAGTGGATTTACGGCTGCCGCGAAGTTTAAGTTTACCTGCGGAAGACCAAGAAACTGCGTTGCCGTTCATATCGGTAATAGTGACGATCGTGTTGTTGAAAGATGCGTGAATATGCACTTGACCTTTCTCAACGTGTTTGATATCTTTTCTTTTTTTAATAGCCTTTCTTGCAATACCTGCCATAGTCGCGCCTCCTTATTTCTTGCGGCTTACTGCGCGCTTTGGTCCCTTTCTAGTACGGGCGTTTTGTTTTGTGTTTTGGCCACGAACGGGAAGTCCTTTTCTGTGGCGAACACCACGATAGCAACCGATTTCCATCAATCTCTTGATATTGAGACCGACTTCTCTTTTGAGGTCGCCTTCTACGTGCAAATGTTGTTCAATGTAATCACGAATGAGACTTACTTGGTCTTCTGTCAAATCCTTGACTCTGACGTCGGGATTGATGCCTGTCTCGCTCAAGATTTTTTGAGACGTTGCAAGACCGATACCGTAAATGTAGGTAAGTCCGTATTCAACTCTCTTGTCGCGCGGAAGATCCACGCCGGCGATTCTTGCCATTTTCTACCTCCGAAATAGTGAAAAAAGTTTTTTTATATATGCCACGCATAGGTAGTTGCCGTTTAATTGTGGAATGTAGCAACCAGCCGCCCTACGCTTTTTGCCGATTTAAACTTTTGAAGTCTTAAAGCGGAGCTATGCCTCAAAACGTTCAAAAGCCAAACCCCTCAATCAACCTTGACGTTGTTTGTGGTTTGGATACTTTGAGCAGATAACCATAACTCTGCCGTTTCTTTTGATAACTTTGCATTTGTCGCACATAGGCTTGACGCTGGGTCTGACTTTCATAGTTAACCTCCTGATGAGTCCTTTTGTTTGGCGTTGATTTGTTGACCTTATTTGTTGCGGTAGATAATTCTGCCTTTTGTCAGGTCGTACGGCGACATTTCGATTTTGACTTTGTCGCCTTCGAGAATTCTTATGTTGTTGATGCGCAATTTCCCGCCGAGATAAGCAAGTATCTCGTGTCCGTTGCTCAGCATCACTCTGAACTGCGTTTTTGGCAATACCTCAATGACTTTGCCTTCGGTTTCGATAACGTCTTCTTTTGACATAGAGTCCTCTTTATTCTTTGTTGTCGTTGTAAAAACGGAGCGCGCTGTGCAATTCCGCATCGAACACTTGCATACCGTTTTCAAGTTTTTCCGCAATCTTTTCGAGCACGTCACCCGTCGATTGCAGGTGTTTTACGTTTTTAAGCTTTGCGCTTTTGATGTGTCTCAAATCTCCGTCCGCAATTCGCACGGTGTTCTCGTCCACGATTTCCACAACCGCGTAATACGCACCTTGGTCGCGACCGGCTTTTGAATAAACGATTGTACCCAGTTCCATATCAAAGCGTGAGTATTTCCGCTCCGTTTTCTGTCAGAGCAACAGTGTTTTCGTAGTGCGCCGACGGCTTGCCGTCCAAAGTTTCGCACTTCCAACCATCCTCCAAAGTCTGCCACGTACCCATATTCACCATCGGTTCGATTGCAAGCACCATACCGACTTGAAGTTTGGGTCCGTGTCCTGCCTTGCCGTAGTTTGGTACTGCCGGATCTTCGTGCATCTCGCGTCCTATGCCGTGTCCGACCATCGAACGCACGACGCCGTATCCTCTATCCTCGTTGTAGACTTGAATTGCGTGAGATATATCTCCGAGATGTCCGCCGTCTTTGAATTGCTTGACGCCTTCAAAAAAACTCTCTCTCGTGGTGGCAACCAACGCTTTCTTTTCGTCGCTTACTGCACCGACCAAAAACGTTCTTGCCGCGTCCGCTTGCCAACCTTTGAAAACCAGTCCGCAATCGACGCCGATTATCTCGCCTTCTTTGAGTCTTCTTTCGGACGGGAATCCGTGTACGACCACTTCGTCGATTGACGCGCATATCGTGCCGGGGAATCCGCCGTATCCGAGGAAGGACGGGGTTGAATTGTGCCTCTTAATAAAATCGTATGCAAACTCGTCGAGTTTTTTTGTAGATACTCCGGGTTTTACTCTCTCTTCGAGGTAGAGCAAGCAATCTCGCAAGATTGCACCGGATTTTCTCATACATTCGATTTCTTGAGGACTTTTGATGTTTATCATTAGAGCACCCTCTTGATATCCGCAAAAATTTCTTCTTTCGTGCCGTTTGCGACGATATCGACTATCTTGCCTTGCGCACGGTAGTAATCGATGAGCGGTTGTGTTTGTTCTTGATAAACTTTAAGTCTGTTTTTTACGGTCTCGGGCTTGTCGTCGTCACGGATGAAAAGTTCCTTTCCGCACTTTTCGCAAGTCGTCTTACCGTCGAGCATAGATACGTGATAAGTCTCACCGCATACGCAAACTCTTCTTCCGCCGAGCCTTTCGATTATAGTCTCGAAAGGAACGTCGATGTTGATTGCCATATCGATTTTCGCAACCTTGTCAAGCTCTTGTGCTTGTGCAATCGTGCGGGGGAAACCGTCGAGTATGTATCCGTTCTTGCAATCGTCTTGTTCCAGTCTGTCTTTCACAAGGCCGATGACAACGTCGTCGGGAACGAGTCTGCCCGATTCCACAAACGCTTTCGCTTTGAGGCCGAGAGGCGTGCCCTCTTTCATATTGCGACGAAGGATATCACCCGTTGAGATGTGAGGAACGTTGAATTCCTCTGCAATCATTGCCGCTTGCGTGCCTTTTCCTGCGCCCGGAGCGCCTAATAATATAATATTTTTCATAATTATTTATTATAGCACTTTTTCGCGGTGATGGCAATCAAATCGATTGCCGATTTGCGCCATCACTTGAAAAATATAGGTTAGTTTGTCGTTTTTCTCTTATTTGAGGAAACCTTTGTAGTGTTTCATCATAATTTGAGATTCGAGTTGCTTGTTGATTTCGAGAGCAACGGACACGACGATGAGCAATCCGGTTGCGGAGAACGAGCTTGCAAATCCGAGATTGTATTGCGGATCGGAATATTGTCCGGACAACGCCAAGAACAAGAACGTCGGAACGAGTGAGATGATCATAAGGAAGAGAGCTCCAAACAACGTGATACGGTTGTTGATCTTTCTCAAAAAGTCGCTCGTCGGTTTTCCTGCTCTGATGCCGGGGATAAATCCGCCGTATTGTTGAATATTTCTAGACACGTCATCGGGGTTAAACTGAATTTGTGCATAGAAATAACTGAATCCGAGAATGAACAGAGCCAAAAGTACGTAGTAAACGGCAGTACCGCTACCCATATATCTTGCATACCACGCCGCAGCATCGGTATTTGCAAAGAAGAGTTGGATGATCATTTGCGGGAACATAAGCAAAGACGAAGCGAAGATGATGGGCATAACACCGCTTCCGTTGACACGGATGGGGATATAGGTCGTTTGACCGCCGTACATCTTGTTGCCTTTGATTTGTTTGGAGTATTGCACTGCAATTCTTCTTTCCGAACCGTCCATAAACACGATGAACACGAATATTGCAACGACCAAAGCGATGAAGCCGAGGATATTCCAGATATAAATCCAGTTGTCTCCGACCATTCTGAACGCTTTTGCCATCGTCGTGCCTGCCGTGGAAAGGATACCGATGAAGATGATGATTGAAGTGCCGTTGCCGATTCCGTATTCCGTGATTCTCTCACTGAGCCACATAACCATAACGCTGCCCGCAGTGAGCAACACGATAGTTATTGCCATCGTAAGAATAGGATCGCCCTCTGCGTTCATTTCGAAGCCGAAGATGGGACGGATGTAAGATTTGAAGCCGACTACGATACCGATTGCTTGCACTACTGCAAGAACGATAGCCACGATACGCGTGATTTGAGTCAACTTTTCTCTTCCTTCGTCACCTTCCTTGGACAATCTTTCAAGCGCGGGAATGACGAGAGCGAGCAATTGCATGATAATCGACGAGTTGATGAACGGCAATACGCCAAGCGCAAATATCGTAGCGTTTTGCATTGATCCGCCCGTGATTACGTTTAGAATTCCGAGGAAGTCCGATTGCATTGCGTCACTACCTGCCATTGAAACCGCATTGAATGTGGGAACGGGAACGTAGCAACCGATTCTATAGACGAGAATGAGAGCGAGTGTAAGCCAAATCTTCACTCGTATCTCTTTCGTCTTGAATGCGTTTTTGAGTGTTTCAAACATTATAGCACCTCTACTGTGCCGCCTGCCTTTTCGATTTTTTGAATTGCAGACGCGGTGAATTTGTTGGCTTTTATTGTAAGCTTCTTTTCAAGTTCGCCGCCGGCGAGGACTTTGAGTCCGTAAGGCTCGACTTTCTTGATAATTCCGCTTGCAACAAGTTCATCAATACCGACAACTGCTCCGTCTTCAAATCTATTGAAAACGTCGACGTTGACTTCATTGTAAACGTGTGCGAATCTCTTGTTGTTGAAACCGATTTTCGGAAGTCTTCTGGTCATCGGCATTTGACCGCCTTCGAAGTTGGGACGTACGCCGCCACCGCTTCTTGCCCATTGACCTTTGTGTCCGCGAGTTGATGTTTTACCCATACCGGAGCCGATACCGCGACCGATTCTCTTGGTTGCGGTGCGTGCGCCTTCTGCGGGTTTGATGTCTTGAATGTTCATATTGCGCCTCCTCAGACTTCCTCGACCTTTACAAGGTGAGAAACTTTCGCGATTTTTCCTCTCACGCAAGCGTCGTCTACGAAAACGTTGGAGTTGCCGATTTTGTGCAAGCCCATTGCTTCGAGATTGGCTTTTTGATTTTTGAGGATGCCGTTCGCGCTCTTAACGAGAGTAACTTTGATATTCTTCACTTCTGCTTTTGCAGCCGCTTTCTTTGCCATAGTACACCTCCCGATTAGTCAGCCACGACGTCAACGCCGCGAAGTTGTGCAATTTGCTCTGCGTTGCGGAGGCTCATAAGACCTTCCAACGTCGCTTTTGCACTGTTGATGGGGTTGTTTGAACCCAAAGACTTGGTTCTGATATCCTTAACGCCTGCCACTTCGAGTACCATACGGACTGCACCGCCTGCGATAACGCCGGTACCTTCTTCAGCAGGAAGGAGAAGAACTTGTCCACGACCAAACTTGCCCGTCGTCGCGTGAGGAATTGTGTTGCCCTTCAAAGAAACAGTAACAAGGTTGCGTTTTGCGCTTTGCGTTGCTTTCTCGATTGCTTCGGGAACTTCCGCCGCTTTGCCCATACCGAGGCCGATCTTGCCGTTGCCGTCACCGACTACGACGAGCGCGGAGAAACGCATGTTTTTACCACCCTTAACGGTCTTGGTAACACGGTTGACTGCGATGAGCTTTTTGTTCAAACCGTCGTTCTCTTCTCTGTTTCTATCGTTTCTTCTATCACGATTTTCTGCCATAATTCCTCCAATTAAAACTCAAGACCGGCTTCTCTTGCGCCGTCGGCGAGTGCTTGAACTCTACCGGTGTAAAGATAACCGCCTCTATCGAAGACGACTTCTTTGATGCCGAGTGCTTGAGCCTTTTCGGCGATAGCCGCACCTACGACCTTTGCAGCGTCGCTCTTGGAAAGTTCTGCAACTTTCGCAGCGATGTCTTTTTCGACCGTAGAGGCAGCGCAAAGGGTGTTGCCCTTCACGTCGTCGATGACTTGAGCATAGATATGGTTTGTGCTTCTGTACACGCAAAGACGAGGTCTTGCGGCAGTACCGCTGACTTTCTTTCTGACTCTTGCGTGACGAATGATTCTATCTGCGTTTTTATCTTTTTTTGTTATCATACTTCACCTCAATTACTTCGTGGCTCTCTTGCCGACTTTGTGGATGACCACTTCATCCTTGTAGTGGATGCCGTATCCGTGATACGGTTCTACCGGTTTGATTGCCTTGATGGTTGCGGCAGTTTGACCGACGAGTTGACGGTCGATGCCTTTGACAACGATTTCAAGAGGTTGCGGTTGCGCAAACGTGATGCCGTCCGGAGCGGTAAATTCCACGGGATGAGAAAAACCGATGTTCATCGTGAGTTTGTTGCCCGCGAGAGTAACCTTGTAACCGACACCGCTTACGATGAGGCTCTTTTCAAAACCTTTCGTAACGCCGACCACCATATTGTGGATAAGCGCGCGGTAAAGACCGTGCAATGCACGATGGTCTTTGTCGTCGGAGTGACGAGTGCATACGATGTGTCCGTTGTCAACGTTGACGTCGATGGACTTGTCAACCTTTTGCGTGAGCGTGCCGAGCGGGCCTTTCACGGTAACGAGGTTGTCGTTGTTTTCAAATGTAACACCTTGGGGGATGACGATAGGTGCTCTACCAATTCTTGACATAGCGCGCCTCCTTACCAGATGTATGCCAACACTTCGCCGCCGATGTGTTGTGCCTTAGCCTCTTTGTCGGTGAGAATACCCTTGGAGGTTGAAAGGATGGCGATACCCATACCGTTCAAAACCTTGGGGAGATTGTCAACACCTGCATAAACGCGGAGACCGGGTGTGGATACTCTTTTAAGTCCCGTAACGACCTTTTGACCTTTGACGGGTGCGTATTTCAAAGTGATTACGATGTTGTTTTGGACTGCGCCGTCAACGATTTCGTAGCCTTTGATATAGCCTTCTTTTACGAGTATGTCTGCGATTGCGACCTTGATTTTGCTCGCCGGAACTTCAACTGTTTCGTGCTTTGCGGTCAAGGCATTTCTAATTCTTGTAAGCATATCTGCAATTGGATCAGTCATTTTTTGTGCCTCCTCTTACCAACTTGCCTTCTTTACTCCGGGGATCTCGCCCTTGTAAGCGAGGTTTCTGAAGCAAACTCTGCAAATACCGTACTTTTTAAGAACGGCGTGTGGTCTTCCGCAAATACGGCAACGTGTATATTCACGCGTCGAGAACTTTTGTGGTCTTTGTTGCTTAATTTTCATTGATGTTTTGGCCATAGTTCACTCCTTACTTTGCAAAAGGCATACCCATGAGTTTAAGCAATTCGCGTGCTTCCTCATCGGTTTTTGCCGTTGTTACGATGCAAATATCGAATCCACGAACTTTCTCGACTTTGTCGAACTCGATTTCGGGGAAGATAAGTTGCTCTTTTACGCCGACTGCATAGTTTCCTCTGCCGTCAAAAGACTTGGAAGAAATGCCTCTGAAGTCGCGCACTCTCGGAAGTGCGATGGAGATGAATTTGTCAAGGAAGTCGTACATTCTGTTTCCGCGAAGGGTAACTTTTGCACCGACGTTCATGCCTTCTCTCACCTTGAAGTTTGCAACGGATTTCTTTGCTTGCGTGATAACCGGTTTTTGACCTGCAATCATTTTGAGCTCTTCGACTGCTTGTTGCAGTGATTTGCTGTTGTCTTTGCAGTCGCCCAAGCCCATATTAAGCACGATTTTCTCAAGACGAGGAACTTCGTTAATATTCTTGTAGCCAAAGCGTTTGATGAGAGCCGGTACAACTTCTTCCGTGTACTGTTTTCTCATGCGATATCTGTCAGCATTACCAGCATTTGTCGTATCGGTTGCAGTTACTTTAGCAACCTGATTTTTCTTGTCTGCCACGATATTACCTCCGATGTATTAGTCCTTGTTTTCAGTGGACTTTTCTGCTTTTTTCTTTGCAGCCTTTTTTGCAGCCTTCTTTGCAGACGGCTTCTTCTCGTCAAGGGACGCACCGCACTTGGGGCATACGCGGAAGGATTTTACCTTGCCGTCTACCTCTTTAAGTTCGTGTTTGACTCTGACGACGTCACCGCAGCTTGCGCAAACGTGCATAACGTTGGATGCATCGATTGTGCCTTCTTGCTTGATGATACCGCCCTTGTCTTGTGCGTTTCTCGGCTTTTTGCTCTTTGCGACGATGTTTACGCCTTCAACGTAAATTCTGCCGGTTTCGGGCACGACTTTGAGAACTTTGCCCACTTTGCCGGAGTCTTTACCGGTGATAACCATAACGTTGTCGCCTTTCTTAACACTCAATTTTGCCATAATAGTCTTACCTCCTTACAGCACTTCGGGTGCGAGAGAAATGATCTTGGTGTAATCCTTATCACGAAGTTCTCTTGCGATAGGCCCAAAAATACGAGTGCCTTGTGGTTGTTTTTGATTGTCGATGATGACAGCTGCGTTATCGTCAAACTTGATGTAGCTGCCGTCTTCGCGTTGAAGACCGAAAGTCGTACGAACGATGACTGCCTTTACGACGTCGCCTTTCTTGACTTTGCCGCCCGGGATTGCCGATTTTACGGAAGCAACGATAACGTCACCGATGTTGCCGCTTCTTCTGAAAGAACCGCCCAAGACTCTGATACACATAATTTCTTTGGCACCGCTGTTGTCAGCGACTTTAAGCCAACTCAATGGTTGAATCATAGCGTCCCTCCTATTACTTCGCTTTCTCGACTATCTCGACGAGTCTCCAGCACTTGTCCTTTGAAAGAGGACGAGTTTCTGCGATAAGCACCTTGTCGCCGATACCGCATGCGTTGTTTTCGTCATGCGCTTTGAACTTCTTGGTGCGGTTTACTATCTTCTTGTAGAGCGGATGTTTTACACGTTCGCTGACTGCGACGACGATGGTCTTGTCCATTTTGTCGCTGACAACGATACCGACTCTTTCTTTTCTGAGATTTCTTTCCATATACTCCTCCGATTAGCCCTTTGCTTCGTCTTTTGCGCGAGCAATTTCTCTTTGACGGATGACAGTCTTGATACGGGCGATGTCACGTCTGGTCTCAACCAACACCATAGGGTTCGTCAATTGATTGGTGGCATTCTTGAAGCGGAGGAAAAACAATTCCGACTTCAATTCGTTGAGTTTGGTTTGCAACTCTTTATCTGTCATTTCCAAAACTTGTTTCGATTTCATTGTTCACCGCCTTCGACACCGTTTACGTCCTCGGCTTTTACAAACTTGCACTTGACGGGAAGTTTGTTAGCTGCAAGACGGAGTGCCTCTTTTGCTACTGCTTCGTCGATACCTGCGATTTCAAACATCACACGGCCCGGCTTGACGACTGCTACCCAGTATTCGGGAGAACCTTTACCAGAACCCATACGAGTTTCGGCAGGTTTCTTCGTAACCGGTTTGTGAGGGAATATATCCACCCATACTTGTCCGCCACGACGGATGTATCTCGTCATAGCGACACGGGCTGCTTCGATTTGGTTGGAGGTAATCCAGCCCGGCTCTGTCGAAACAAGACCGTATTCGCCGTATGCGACGATGTTACCCTTGTTCGCTTTGCCTTTCATTCTGCCACGCATTTGGCGACGTCTTTTGACGCGTTTAGGCATTAACATTATTGATTTCCTCCTTCAATTGGATTTTTACCAAGGACTTCACCCTTGTAGATCCAGCATTTGACGCCGATAGCACCAAAAGTGGTGTTTGCGGTCGCTACGCCGTAATCGATGTCCGCACGAAGCGTTTGAAGAGGGATGGAACCGTCTCTGTATTGTTCGCTTCTTGCGATTTCAGCACCGTCAAGTCTTCCGCTGACCATAGTCTTGACACCCTTTGCGCCTGCTTTCATTGCCTTGGACATTGCTTGCTTCATAGCACGACGGAAGGAAGCACGTCCTTCGAGTTGTTTTGCAATGCCTTCCGCAACGAGTTGTGCGTCTGCGTCCGGATGTTTGACTTCCATGATGTTGATGCTGACTTTCTTGTCGCCGGAAATGAGTTTTTCAACTTCTTTCTTGATTTCTTCAACGCCTGCGCCTGCTTTGCCGATGAGCACTGCCGGACGTGCGGTGTAGATTGCGACGACGAGTTTGTCTGCTGCTCTTTCGATAACGATTTTCGAAATAGCGGTATCGTAATATTTTTTCTTGATGAACTTGCGGACTTTATTGTCTTCTACAATGTTGTCTGCAAAGTGAGCCTTGTCGGCATACCACTTGGCGTTCCAAGCTTTGATGACGCCGGTACGAAGACCATTTGGATCAACTTTTTGTCCCATGTGTATGCCTCCTTATGCTTTCACGGTGTCAAGCACGACCGTGATGTGACTCGTTCTCTTGTTGATGCGATATGCTCTGCCCTTGGATGCCGCTTGGATGCGTTTGAGGGTCGGACCTTCGTTTGCATAGCATTCTGCAATGTACATATCGTTTCTTGCAAGGTTTTGATTGTTTTCGCCGTTTGCAGCCGCGCTGTTAACCAACTTGATGAGCGGTTCGCTTGCTGCCTTGGGAGTATTTTCCAAGATTGCGATTGCTTCTGTTACCGATTTGCCTCTGATGATGTCGAGCACGATGCGAACCTTGAAGGGAGAGATTCTGACGAATTTAGCCGTTGCGCAAGGTCTTGTATCCGCTTTTGCTTGACGGTCCAAGGCTTTTTGTTTACTTCTTGTAGCCATATCTTCCTCCTATTACTTCGTGGTCTTTGCGCCCGCGTGACCTCTAAAAGTACGCGTGGGGGCAAACTCGCCGAGTTTGCAACCGACCATATCTTCCGTGATATATACGGGGACGTGTTGCTTACCGTTGTGAACTGCTATCGTGTGACCTACCATTTCGGGGAAAATCGTGGAACTTCTTGACCAGGTTTTAACAGATTGGCGTTCACCGGATGCGTTCATCGCATTGATTCTGTTCATAAGGCGCTCTTCTACATACGGGCCTTTTTTAACACTTCTACTCATTTTGTCCTCCGATTAGTTCACACGCTTAATAATAAACTTATTAGACGCATTCTTCTTCTTTCTTGTCTTGTAACCAAGAGCAGGTTTGCCCCAAGGTGTGACAGGTGACGGCATACCGACAGGAGACTTACCTTCACCACCGCCGTGCGGGTGATCGTTCGGGTTCATAACAACACCACGGACGGTCGGACGCACGCCCATATGGCGAGTCTTACCTGCTTTACCTACGCGCACGATTTCGTGGTCGAGGTTGCCTACTTGACCGATTGTCGCTCTGCAATTAATGAGGATGTATCTCATTTCACCGCTGGGCATACGCACGATTGCATATTTGCCTTCTTTTGCCATAAGTTGCGCGGCGTTACCGGCAGCTCTTGCGATGATACCGCCGTTGCCGGGTTGCAACTCGATGTTGTGAATCATCGTACCGACGGGAATTGCCGAAAGAGGAAGTGCGTTGCCGACTTTGATGTCTGCGTGTTCACCGCTTTCGAGAACGTCACCGACGTTGAGTCCCAAAGGTGCGAGGATATATTTCTTTTCGCCGTCTGCATAGTGAAGAAGTGCAATGTTTGCAGAGCGGTTGGGGTCGTATTCGATAGTAGCGACTTTTGCGGGGATACCGTCTTTGTTACGCTTGTAGTCGATGATACGATATTTGTTTCTGTTACCTCCGCCGATATGACGAACGGTAATTCTGCCCATTGAGTTTCTACCGCCACTCTTGTTGAGCGATACGAGAAGCGAACGCTCGGGAGTCGTGCTTGTAATCTCTTCATAAGCAGACACCGTCATAAAACGACGTGCAGGAGACGTTGGTTTATATTTCTTAATAGCCATATTCTATACTCTCCTTTGCATTATGCCAAACTCTCGAAGAATTCGATCGATTTGCTGTCGGCGGTCAAAGTCACGATTGCTTTCTTGAAAGCAGAGCGTCTGCCCTCGTTTCTTCCCATTCTCTTGACTTTGCCGTCGTAGTTGGACGTGTTGACTTTGTCAACCTTTACGCCGAAGATTTGTTCGACCGCGGCTTTAACTTGCGTCTTGGTTGCGTTTTTTGCAACTTTGAACGTGTATTTCTTCACTGCGATACCGTCGTAACTCTTTTCGGAAAGGATAGGCTCGATAATGATGTCGTATACTGTCATTGTGCTGCCTCCTCAAGTTTTTTCAATGCGTCAACCGTGATGACGATGTTCTTCGTCGCAACTACGTCGTAAACGTTGAGCGTTCTTGCTTCGCAAACGTCTACGGTCGGGATGTTCTTGCTTGCCACGAGCGCGTCTTTGTTGTACTCGTCGAGAACGAACATAACTTTGCCGTTGAGAGAGAGTGCTTTTACTGCGCTCGCCACAAGTTTGGTCTTAACTTCCGCAAGTGCGAATTTGTCGAGAACCACGACTTCGTTTTGACGGATTTTTTCGGACAGTGCGGAATAGAACGCAGCCGTCTTCATAGTTTTGTTGATTTTTTGAGAGAAATCTCTCGGCTTCTTTGCAAACACGACGCCGCCGCCTACGTACTGAGGAGCAACGATTGAGCCTTGACGTGCACGACCGGTGCCTTTTTGACGATAAGGTTTGCAGCCACCGCCGCGAACTTCCGTTCTCGTCAACGCGCTCATCGTTCCTTGGCGCTTGTTTGCGAGTTGTGCTACGACTACTTGATGGATAAGTGCTTCGTTGTACTCGCGTGCAAAGATGGAATCGCTGACTTCTACAGTGCCGGCCTTTTTGCCTGCCATATTAACAACATTCAGTTTCATATTCTACCTCCGCTTAGCCCTTGACGGACTCCTTCACGATAACCACTCCGCCCTTCGGACCGGGGATAGCACCCTTGATGAGAAGAAGATTTCTTGCTGCATCGACGCGTGCGACCGTAAGGTTTTGGACAGTCACCTTTTCGTGACCCCATTGTCCTGCCATATGTTTGTTCTTGAACACTCTCGACGGAGAGGAGCAAGCACCCATAGAGCCGACGCTTCTGTGGATAGGACCGGTACCGTGTGTCATAGGTCCGATTCTGTGAGAGTTCCATCTTTGGATAACGCCCGAATATCCGTGACCCTTGCTCGTACCGGTGACGTCTACTTTGTCGCCTTCGGTGAACATGTCGCAGGTCAGTTCCTGTCCAAGTGCATAACTTGCACAGTTTGCGAAACGGAATTCACGAAGGTACTTTTTGACTGTCACGCCGGCTTTTTTGAAGTGTCCGGCAACAGGCTTGTTTACTCTTGTTTCCTTGATAGTTCCAAAGCCGACTTGTACAGCTTCGTAGCCATCGTTCTCTTTCGTCTTTATCTGCACTACCGGGCAGGGACCTGCTTCCACGACTGTTACGGGAATGACCTTGCCTTCCGCAGTAAAGATTTGGCTCATGCCGATTTTCTTACCGATGATTGCTTTATCCATGTAAAGTTCATCCTCCTTTTATTTACGCTTAGAGTTTGATTGAAATATCAACGCCCGCAGGAAGGTCGAGTTTCATCAAAGAATCCACCGTCTTGCTTGTCGGATTGTAGATATCAATCAAACGCTTGTGTGTTCTGAGTTCAAATTGTTCACGGCTATCTTTGTATTTGTGAGTAGCACGCAAAATTGTGATGATTTCCTTTTCCGTAGGAAGTGGGATAGGACCGGAAACCTTCGTACCCGTCTTCTTGACTGTTTCAACAATCTTTTCCGCAGAAAGGTCGATAAGGTTGTGGTCGTACGCCTTAAGTTTAATTCTGATCTTTTGTCCAGCCATTATTAGCCTCCTAATATTAACACTTGTCCGTGTGTGTCTTATATTTTTCAGC
>URUQ01000006.1 GCA_900551145.1 uncultured Eubacteriales bacterium | reverse complement strand
TCTACACCGTCTAATTCGTCGGCAGCGTCAGATGTGTATAAGAGACAGGGGAAAAGACTTTGCAATGTAGATTTTGAGGTAACGATGAGTTTGATTTCAAAGATAGTCAATTTGTTTTCACCGACCGCGCAAAAGACGGGAGCGGGGGACAACAATAAAATGGCGGTTACGTCCAAAACTATGAGAGACACCGCGCGTGCGCTTGCCGCGGAAGGTATCGTTTTGCTCAAAAACGACGGTGTTTTGCCCATAAAAGCGGACGATGAAGTGGCGGTGTTCGGGCGCACGCAATATAACTATTTTTGCGTGGGTTACGGCTCCGGCGGTGACGTGAAAGCACCGTACAAGACGAGTTTTGCCGACGGTCTCAAAGAGTGCGACAGAATCAAAATCAACGAGTATCTTTCGGGGATTTACGCCGATTGGTGCACAAAGCACGTTCCCGACGAGGGATTCTGGGGACATTGGCCGTTTTGCTTTGACGAGATGCCACTCACAAACGAAATCGTCAAAAAGGCAAGAGAGACGAGCAATATCGCAATCGTCGTGATAGGGCGCGCAGCGGGTGAAGACAGAGAACAAAAGTTGAAAGGCGGAAGTTTTCTTTTGAGCGACGACGAGCTCAAAATGATTGACCTCGTGCGCAAATATTTTGAAAAAACGGTGCTTGTTCTCGACACGGGCAATATCATCGAATTTGACGATATCGAAATATTCGGTGACGATATATCCGCCGTGGTGCTTGCGTGGCAAGGAGGAATGGAAAGCGGAAACGCACTTTGCGACGTGCTTTGCGGGAAGGTCAACCCCTCGGGAAGACTTACGGACAGCATTGCAAGAAGGTATATTTTCTATCCGTCGGCAAGCGAATTCGGACACAAAAAATACAACAATTACATCGAGGATATATTCGTCGGTTACAGATACTTTGAGTCCTTTGCGCAAAACGAAGTGCTATATCCGTTTGGCTTCGGACTGTCGTACACGACTTTCGATATAACCGCAAAACTCCAAAGAGTATCGGATGGTGTAAAAATCGTCGCAAACGTAAAAAATACGGGCAGCGTCGCAGGCAAAACCGTCGTGCAAGCGTACGTGCGCGCGCCTAAAAACGTTATGGTCAAACCGTCGAGAGAACTCAAAGCGTTTGCAAAAACCAAGCTTCTCGAAGCGGGCGAAGAGCAAACGGTTGAGCTTAATATCGACGAGTACGCCTTGTCTTCTTACGACGACGAAGGGCTTACGGGCTACAAGGCGTGTTGGGTGATGGAAGACGGCGAATACCAATTTTTCGTGGGCGAAAACGTGCGCGACGCGCGCAGTATAGGAAGCGTGCGCTTTGACAAAAAGGCAACGAAAGAGTGCCACACCGCATGCTCGCCGAGATACGATTTGACTGTGCTTGAAAGTTACGACAGTCTTCTCAACAATGCGGAAGATTATTCTCAACTCATGAAGTACGACACGCTTGCGGACTTTCAATCCGACGTAAATCGGATGAACGCGGACGACGCGGAAGTGTACCTCAACAAGTTTGAAAATATGATAAACGCGCACGAGTGGAAGTGCACTCAAAAGCACGCTCAAACGGGTTATCTCAAAGAACGTATAGAACGTAATATGCCCATCGAGATTGCGCAAAACAAAGACTTAAAGTTATCGTTTGACGATGTTAAACGCGGAGTTGCGTCGGTTGACGAGTTTATATCCACACTGCCCGACGAGGATTTGGAGACGCTTTGCCACGGCGATTTGAGAATGAATAGTCCTCTCGGAGCAAATGGTAACGCGGGCGCGTTCGGCGGTATAAGCGACAGCCTCAAAGACAAGGGCGTGCCGTGTGCAATCACTACGGACGGGCCGAGCGGAATAAGACTTTGCGCCAAGGCGTCCTTGCTTCCGTGCGGTAGTGCGATTGCCTCGTCGTGGAACGAAGAACTTGCTGAAAAACTGTATTCGCTTGTCGCTCTCGAAATGAAAGAAAAAGGCTCGGACGTGCTTTTGGCCCCGGGAATAAATATACATCGCAACGTGCTTTGCGGGCGCAACTTCGAGTATTTGTCGGAAGACCCTTATCTTACGGGGAAGATGGCAAGCGCGATGGTGAGAGGAATACAAGCGGAGGGCGGAGCGAGTTGCGTCAAACACTTTGCTTGCAACAATCAAGAGAGGGCGCGTTATATAAATGATTCGCGCGTGAGTGAGCGCGCGCTACGCGAGATATACCTCAAAGGTTTCGAGATATGTGTGAAAGAGGCAAATCCCAAAGCGATTATGACCTCTTACAACAAGATAAACGGCGTGTATTCCTATCACAATTACGACCTATGCACTACGATTTTGCGCAGTGAGTGGGGATATAAAAATCTCGTTATGACGGACTGGTGGACGAGAAAGGCAAAGAACCCCGATTTCAAGGGAGTGGACGACAACGCATACAGAGTGCGCGCGCAAGTTGACGTGCTTATGCCGGGCGGTTCGAGAATGAGAGGCAAGTATGACGGCTCGACGCTCAAATCGCTCAAAAAGGGCGGACTTAAACGCGCGGAACTTCAACGCACCGCAAGAAACGTGCTCAACTTCTTGTTGAGTATAGACAAGAGCGACGACGTAGGGGAATAAGCGATACGTAGATAAAAAGGAAAAGATATAGTGGGATTTATGAGCAAACCTAATAAAATTATAGTTATTTTTGCATTGGTTGCGGTGCTTGCGTGTTGCTTTGCGCTTTTCGTAGGTTGCGGTGATAAGGGCGGTGGAAACGGCGGTAGCGAAAAACTGCCCTTCGACAGAGCAAGCGAAAGCGCGGACGGATACGCCACGGTGTATATTCCCGATGACAGAGATTTCAAAATCCTTGTGTTGTCCGATCCGCAAATAGACACCTCGCAAAAGTACAAGCTTGTGGGAAGCCTCGGCAACGACAAAACGTACGAGTTTATAGAGGACTTCGTGGGGCAATGCGCGCCCGACCTCGTCGTTATCAACGGGGATCTGGTGATGAACGACACGCTTGCGACTTCCGCGCCGTATTTTAAGAGATACGGTGAGATCTTTGATAGAATAAAAGTGCCTTGGACGTTTACTTTCGGCAATCACGACCTTGACGGAACGTACACCGACGAAGAAGCGGATATGGAAGATCCCGATTGCGGACAATGTACCAAGCAGACGCTCATTGATTATTTCAATGCAAATTACAAATATTGCCTTATCAATACGGACTCTTCTTGCGAGGACGGCACGGGTAATCACTTTATCAACGTGAGAAAAAAGAGCGGAGAGCTAGTATATACGCTTTGCCTGTTCGATTGCATATATAAAGGGGGCAATCCCAACTACAACGCCGTGCCCACCGCAAACCAAGTGAATTGGTACAAGGATACTATCCTCAAAATCTCGGACAACGAATTCGGAAAGGATAGAGAAGAGGGCGAAGTGGTCAAATCGATGATTTTCAACCACGTTGGAATACCCGAATTCAAAGAGGCGTGGCAAAAAGCGTGGAACAACGGCAATCCCACGGAAGATTATCATTACGGGCATTGGTTTGAGGGGAATTATTCCAAAAAATACGGAGATATGCCCGAGGACGAGCAAATATTTGCCGTCGCAAAGAACCTCAAAAGCACTACGGCAATCTTTATGTGCCACCATCACGACAACGATTTTTCCGTCGATTACGAGGGAATAAGGCTGACGTTCGGACAACATTCGGGATTTGCGCACAACTACCGCACGCAACAGACTTTTGCGGACGGTGTGTTCGGTTTCGTCGATAAGACGGATTTGAAAAACTGGTTGAGCATAAGTTTCGAGCGCATAGACGACTACGGCGACGAGAGAGGCGGAACTACCGTTACGATATCAAAAGAGGGCACTTTCGATATAAGCCAAACCATCGCAAGAGAGGTTATGCCCGACTATTTTGACAAATACTATATCGACTACGACGCGGTTGCGCAAAGCCTCAATGGCGACTCGCGATTTATAGGCACGGTGGAAAGAGGCACTGCGAGAAAATGGAAAAAGGCGTAATTAAACGCAAAGAGGAACAATAAAAAATTGTTGCCTAAAAGACAAAAGTTTTACGGCAGAAAAACGGCGTAAAAACGAACAAAAAAAGGATAGAGAACGAAAGAAAGAAAATAATCATACAACAACGATAAAATGTCTTGAAAATTGATTGTTTTTCCTAAAAAATATAGGTGCAAACGACTTGACACGATATACGCGTTTAGATATAATTATATCGATAAATAGTTATCGAATGTTTAACCTAAAATAATCGATAGCTCAAAAATTTGACAAACACGTATAGGAGAGAACAAAAAATGGAAGCAAGGAACCGTATCGTTGACGGAGTCGAAAAACTCGAAGAAGCAATCGCGCTCGTGCGCAAAGCTCAAAGAGAATATGCGACCTACACACAAGAGCAAGTGGACAAAATCTTTTTTGCGGCGGCGACTGCTGCAAACAAAATGAGAATACCTCTTGCAAAACTTGCAGTTGAAGAGACCGGAATGGGTATAGTGGAAGATAAGGTTATCAAAAACCACTATGCGTCCGAGTATATCTACAACGCCTACAAGAACACAAAGACTTGCGGAATCATCGAAGAGGACAAGGCTTTCGGCACTATCAAGATTGCAGAGCCTCTCGGACTTATCGCGGCGGTTATCCCCACGACCAACCCGACCTCAACCGCAATCTTCAAGACGCTCATCGCTCTCAAAACGAGAAACGGCATCATAATCAGCCCGCACCCGAGAGCGAAAAAGTCCACTATTGCGGCGGCAAAAGTCGTGCTCGAAGCGGCAGTTGCGGCAGGTGCACCGGAGAACATCATCGATTGGATTGACGTGCCGAGCCTCGAAATGACCAACCTTGTTATGAAGGAAGCGGACATCATCTTGGCAACGGGCGGTCCGGGCATGGTCAAAGCGGCGTATTCCAGCGGAAAACCGGCACTCGGCGTCGGCGCGGGCAATACTCCCGCAATCATTGACGACACGGCGGACGTAGTGCTTGCGGTCAACTCCATTATTCACTCCAAGACGTTTGACAACGGTATGATTTGCGCAAGCGAACAATCCGTTATCGTACTTGACAAGGTATATAAAGCGGCAAAGAAAGAATTTGCCGACAGAGGTTGCTACTTCCTCAATCCCGAAGAGACCGAGAAAGTGCGCAAAACTATCCTCATCAACGGCGCGCTCAACGCAAAGATCGTCGGACAAAAGCCCGTAACGATTGCAAAACTTGCGGGATTTGACGTGCCACAAAACACCAAAATTCTTATCGGTGAAGTCGAAAGCGTCGATGTCAGCGAAGAATTTGCGCATGAAAAACTCTCACCCGTGCTTGCGATGTACAAAGCCAAGGACATTGAGGACGCGTTCTCCAAGGCGGAGCGTCTCGTTGCCGACGGCGGATACGGACACACGTCCTCTATATATCTCAACGCAGTGACCGAAAGAGCAAAAATAGACGAATTTGCCTCAAGAATGAAAACTTGCCGTATCCTCGTCAACACGCCGTCCTCACAAGGCGGTATCGGAGATTTGTACAACTTCAAACTTACGCCGTCGCTCACGCTCGGTTGCGGTTCGTGGGGTGGAAACTCCGTATCCGAAAACGTCGGAGTCAAACATTTGCTCAATATTAAAACGGTTGCCCAAAGGAGAGAAAATATGCTATGGTTCAGAGCGCCTCAAAAGGTGTATATGAAGAAGGGTTGCTTGCCCGTTGCTCTTGACGAACTCAAACACGTTATGGGCAAAAAGAAAGCGTTTATCGTTACTGACAGTTTCTTGTATAACAACGGATATACCAAGCCCATCACCGACAAACTTGACGAAATGGGCATTCAACACACCACTTTCTTTGACGTTGCTCCCGACCCGACGCTTGCTTGCGCAAAGGAAGGTGCGGCACAAATGGCGGCGTTCAAGCCCGATTGTATCATCGCACTCGGCGGCGGTAGCGCAATGGACGCAGGTAAGATTATGTGGGTTATGTACGAACACCCCGAAGTAGACTTCCTCGATATGGCAATGCGCTTTATGGATATAAGAAAGCGTGTTTACACCTTCCCCAAGATGGGTGAAAAGGCGTACTTCATCGCAATCCCGACCTCCGCCGGTACGGGCTCGGAAGTTACTCCGTTTGCGGTTATCACGGACGAGAAAACGGGCGTTAAGTATCCGCTTGCGGACTACGAACTCTTGCCGAATATGGCAATCATCGACGCTGACTTCCATATGAGCGCACCGAAGGGACTTACTGCGGCAAGCGGTATCGACGCCGTTACGCACGACCTCGAAGCAATCGCCGCAATGCTTGCAACCGACTATACGGACAGTCTTGCAATGCGTTCGCTCAAAATGATTTTCGAGTATTTGCCCAGAGCTTACGACAACGGCCCGAACGACCCCGTCGCAAGAGAGAAGATGGCAAATGCGGCAACTATGGCAGGTATGGCGTTTGCAAACGCGTTCCTCGGCGTATGCCACTCGATGGCGCACAAACTCGGTGCGTTCCATCACCTCCCGCACGGCGTAGCTAACGCGCTTATGATTGACGAAGTATTGCGCTTCAACGCAAGCGAAACTCCCGTCAAGATGGGTACTTTCCCGCAATACGGATATCCGCACACGCTTGCAAGATACGCAGAAGTGGCAGATTATCTCGGCATCAAGGGCAAAAACGACAATGAAAAACTCGAAAACCTCATCAAAGCCATCGACGATTTGAAGGCAAGAGTCGGCATCAAGCCGACCATCAAGGACTACGTGCCCGACGAGCAAGACTTCCTCAGCCGTCTCGACGATATGGTGGAACAAGCCTTTGACGACCAATGCACGGGCGCAAATCCGAGATATCCGCTTATGAGCGAAATCAAACAAATGTATCTCAACGCCTACTACGGCACACACACAGAGGTATAAGGAGGAGAATATGAATCTCGACAGAATTATTGCCGTGAGAACGAACAAGACCGTTTATCGCGACGGAGAGCATTGCGTAAAAGTGTTCGACGATGACTTTTCCAAAGTCGACGTCCTCAACGAAGCGCTCAACCAAGCGAGAGTGGAGGAAACCGGACTCAACGTGCCCAAAATCATCGAAGTGACCAAGGTCAACGGCAAATGGGCAATCGTATCCGAGTTTATCGGCGGAAAGACGCTTGACAGACTTATGGCGGAAAATCCCGCAAAGAAAGACGAGTATCTTGAAAGATTTGTGGATTTGCAAATAGAAGTGCAATCCAAAAAATGTCCGCTTCTCACCGTCCTTCGCGACAAGATGAACAGAAAAATCAACTTGACCAATCTGGACGAAAGCATCAAGTACGAGTTGCACACACGCCTCGAAGGTATGCCCAAGCATGACAAATTGTGCCATGGTGACTTCAACCCGTCCAATATCATCATAACGGGCGACGACGAGGCTTACGTCATCGACTGGTCGCACGCAACACAAGGCAATGCGTCCGCGGACGTTGCGAGAACGTATATGCTTTTCTGGCTTGGCGGCGATATCGACGCGGCGGAAAAATACCTCGATTTGTTCTGCAAAAAGAGCGGAACGGACAAGAGGTACGTTCAAAAATGGATGCCTATCGTGGCTGCGTCGCAATCGGTAAAAGGTAATGAAAAAGAAAGAGAATTCCTTATGTCTTGGATTGACGTGGCGGAATTCCAATAATAAACGAGAGGGAATAGATTATGAAAGTTACAGTGTGTATCGGCAGTTCCTGCCACATCAAAGGGTCGAGACAAGTCGTCGAACAATTGCAATATCTCATAGCTCAAAACGGCCTCAAAGACAAGGTCGAGCTTGGCGGGACGTTCTGTATGGGCAAGTGCCAACAAGGCGTTTGCGTGACGGTCGACGACGCATTCTTCTCGCTCACTCCCGACACCACCAAAGAATTCTTTGAAAAAGAAATACTTGCAAAGGTGTAAAGATATGGTTATAATACAGATTTGTGTCGGCAGTTCCTGTCACCTCAAAGGCTCGCACGAGATAGTCGAGTTGTTGCGCAAAGAGATTGCTCAACGAAATCTCGAAGGCGACATCGTTCTCACGGGCAGTTTTTGCTTCGGCAAATGCAACAGAGTGGGCGTGACGGTGGCTGTCGACGACGATATATATCCCGGTATTACCGTTGAGAATTTTCAAGAATTCTTCAAGGATAAAGTCTTGTCTCGAATAGAGACAGGCAGGAGTTGATATGGATTGTCTTACTTTGAAAAAGTCAAACTGTAAGAACTGTTACAAGTGCATACGAAATTGCCCTGTAAAAGCCATACGCTTTTCGGGCAATCAGGCGCACATCATAGGCAATGAGTGCATTTTATGCGGTCATTGCTTTGTCGTTTGTCCCCAAAATGCAAAAGAGATTGCAAGCGAAGTGGAAAAGGTCAAAGTGCTTATCCATTCGGGTGAACCCGTTTACGTGTCGCTTGCTCCGTCTTTCGTGGCAAACTACGAGGGTGTGGGAATAGGCGCAATGAGAGAAGCTCTTCAAAAACTCGGATTTGCCGACGTCGAGGAAACCGCAATCGGTGCAACGATGGTCAAAAACGAGTACGAGAGAATGATAGAGAAGGAAAAGAGAGATATAATAATCACCTCTTGCTGTCACTCAATCAACTTGCTCATTCAAAAGTATTTCCCGTCGCTTTTGCCGTACCTTGCCAACGTATTGTCTCCTATGCAAGCACACTGCTCGGATATCAAGAAAAGACACCCCGAGGCAAAGACCGTATTCATCGGTCCGTGCGTTGCAAAAAAGGACGAGGCGCAACACTACGAGGGTATAGTTGACGCGGTTTTGACTTACGAAGAGTTGACGGAATGGCTTTCGGCGGAGGGTATCGAACTCAAAAAAGAGATGGATAGCAATCGCGAGAGCAGAGCAAGATTCTTCCCGACGACGGGCGGAATTCTCAAAACGATGAAACTCACTCAACCCGATTACGATTATATGGCAATCGACGGAGTTGAAAACTGTATCGCCGCGCTCAAAGATATAGAGCAAGGCAACATACACCACGCATTTATAGAGATGTCCTCGTGCGTGGGTAGTTGCATAGGCGGTCCCGTTATGGAAAAATATCACCCCACACCCGTAAGAGAGTATCTTGCGGTGGCAAATTACGCGGGGGATAAGGACTTCAAGGTGGAACAACCCAACCAAGAAGATATAAGAAAGTATTTTTCCGAAATCGAAATAAAGAACAAAGTTCCCACCGACGCGGAAATCTCGGAAACGCTACGCAAGATGGGCAAGATAAGCAAACGTGACGAGCTCAATTGCGGAAGTTGCGGTTATAACACTTGCCGTGAAAAAGCAATCGCTATATTGCAAGGCAAAGCGGAAGTGTCTATGTGCCTGCCTTACCTTCAAAAGAAGGCGGAAGGATTCTCGGACAGAATAGTCAACAACACACCCAACGGCATCATCGTGCTCAACGACGCTTTCGAGGTGCAACAAATCAACGAGGCGGCAATGGACATTATGAATATCCGTTCCGCAAGCGACGTTTTGGGCGAACAAGTGGTGCGTATTATGGACCCGCAAGTTTTCCTCGAAGTGAAGAAAACGAGGTTTAACGTGCGCAATCGCAGGGTTTATCTTGCGGAATATAAAAGATACGTGGAACTTACCGTTGTTTACGACTTCGACAACCGCCTTTATATCGGCATTATGAGAGATATCACCGATGAGGAAAAACAAAAAGAGAAAAAGGAGTCGATAAGCAGACAAACCATCGAGACGGCAGACAAAGTCGTTGACAAGCAAATGCGTATCGTGCAAGAAATCGCGTCCCTTTTGGGCGAGACCGCTGCCGAAACCAAGATTGCGTTGACCAAACTCAAGGAGTCCATCAAAGATGAATGATTTGTGCGCCGATATCGGATACAAAAGTATAAATCACTTCGGAGAGCAACTTTGCGGCGACCACGTGGATATCGTCAATCAAGACGAAAATTCCACCGTTATCGTGCTTGCGGACGGCTTGGGAAGCGGTGTCAAGGCAAGTATTCTTTCAACGCTCACCGGAAAAATCATCTCCACGATGATGGCGGAGGGGCTTACACTCGAAGACTGCGTAGAGACCATCGCCGCAACTTTGCCTATTTGCTCGGTGAGAGGCGTTGCGTATTCGACTTTTACCATCGTGCATATCGTCAACAACCGTGACGCGGAGATAATCCAATACGACAATCCGCAAGTCATACTTTTGCGCGACGGACAAAACTATGATTATCCAAAAACAGAGATGGTCATCGGCGGAAAGAAGATTTTCAAAACCGTCGTGCCTCTTATGGAAAACGATATTTTTATCCTTATGAGCGACGGTTGCCCGCACGCGGGACTCGGGCTTTCCTACAACTTCGGTTGGAAGAGAGAGGACATAATATCGTTTATGGAAAGCATAAGCCTCGTGGGCTACACGGCAAAGACGCTTTCCACGATTTTAGTGGACGAGTGCAACAAACTTTACGGTGAAAAACCGGGGGACGACGCGACTGCGTGCGTTATAAGAATACGCAAACGCGAGCCTATGAACATATTGTTCGGACCGCCGTCCAATCGCGACGATTGCGACAGAATGATGTCTTTGTTCTTCTCAAAAGAGGGCAAACATATCGTGTGCGGAGGCACGACCTCGTCAATTGCCGCAAAATATCTCGGAAAACAATTGCGTACGTCGCTCAATTTCGAGTCGTCGGACGTTCCGCCGATATCCGAAATCGAGGGCGTCGACCTCGTTACGGAAGGCGTTATAACTATGAACAAAGTGCTCACCTATGCCAAAGACTATCTCGAAGATAACGAGAGTTACGAGCAGTGGAGTTTCAAGCGCGACGGTGCTTCGCTTATGTCGAGATTGCTCTTTGAAGAGGCTACGGATATCAACTTCTTCGTGGGTAGAGCCATCAATCCCGCACACCAAAACCCCGATTTGCCCATCAATTTCAGTATCAAAATGAACCTTGTAAAAGAGCTCAGCGAGTGTCTTATAAAGATGGGCAAACGCGTAAAGGTGAGTTATTTCTAAAAAATGTAGCAAAAAATTGCAAAAACAGGCGCAAAAGGAATTGTATTGAGCGCGTTTTGTTATATAATACGGCAAGACAAAAGAAGGTGCAGAATGAGAAAATTCGATACAAAAGTTCAACACTTGAAATACAAAGTATTGCGTGAGGTCGCTCGCGAGGCGTGGGCCGATAGATTGGATAAGACCGCTGTCGACATCCCCAAAAAGATAGTCCCGGGCAAAGTGCCGACTATGCGTTGTTGCGTATACAAGGAGCGTGCGATTTTGCTCGAACGCGTCAAACTCGCAATGGGCGGTGACAAGGACAATCCCAACGTCATAGAGGTTATCGACATAGCGTGCGACGAGTGCCCGATGGGCGGATACGAAGTTACGGGTGCGTGCAGAGGTTGCTTGGCGCACAGATGCGAGGACGTGTGCAAATTCGGCGCAATCACGTTTGACGCTCAACACGTGGCGCATATCGACAAGTCCAAATGCAAAGAATGTGGTGCGTGCGCAAAAGTTTGTCCGTACAGCGCAATAACCAACAACAAACGCCCTTGCGAAAGAGCGTGCAAGGTCAAAGCCATCACGATGGACGAGGAATGTGCCGCAAAAATCGACAATTCCAAGTGCATTGCGTGCGGTGCTTGCGTATATCAATGCCCGTGGGGTGCAATTTCGGACAAATCCTATATCCTTGACGTTATCGACTTGATAAAGAAGAGCGAAAACAATACCAAGTACAAACTTTACGCGGTGGTCGCTCCGTCCATTTCCAGTCAGTTTACTTACGCAAAACTCGGTCAAGTCATTACGGGGCTTAAAGAACTCGGTTTCTACACCGTAATCGAGGCGGCTCTCGGCGCGGATATGGTCGCGCTTGCAGAGGGCAGAGAGTTGGCGGAAAAGGGCTTCCTCACAAGCTCTTGTTGCCCCGCGTTCGTCGCGTATATAAAGAAGAATTTTCCCGCACTCCAACAACACGTGTCGGGCAATCTCTCTCCGATGGCTACGCTTGCAAAGTATATCAAGGACACCACTCCCGACGCCAAAGTCGTGTTTATCGGTCCTTGCACCGCAAAGAAAATGGAAATCAAGGACGAAAGAGTCAAACCTTACGTCGATTCCGTCCTCACTTTTGAAGAATTGCAAGCGCTTTTCGACAGCAAAGACTTCGATATCACCACTCTTGAAGAAGGCGTGCTTGACAACGCTTCTTACTTTGGAAGAATATTTGCCCGTAGCGGTGGCTTGAGCGACGCGGTAAAACAATCTCTCAAAGAGCAAAACATTGATTTCGATCTCAAACCTTGCTCTTGCGACGGCATCGAAGAGTGCAAGATCGCGCTTCTCAAAAAGAGTAAAAACCTTCTCGACGCCAACTTCATCGAGGGTATGGCTTGCATTGGCGGTTGCATCGGCGGAGCCGGTTGTCTCACTCACGGCGAGAAGAACAAAGCCGAAGTGGACAAGTATGGTAGTGAGGCTTTGGAGAAGTCTATCCTCGACGCCGTTTCCATACTGCACTAAGGGCTCAAATAGCGAACAACTTTGTCAACACCCCATTGCCATCAACTCATTTACGTCTAGTAAATTAGGGTTGCTGTCAACGGGGTGTTTCCTTGTTCTTCATCTATTTGAGCCTCTTATTGCAGTATGGAAATGTGAGACTTATTAACGGAATGTGCCTATTCGAAGCTTCGAGTCGCAAGGCGACGAGCCTTTGAGCGCCGAACTTGACGATAAGTATCGTCCGACTGTGATGTGTTGTTGCGTAGCAATCACACAAAGGACGGTGGCATAATGAGAGCACGATACCTATCTATGTGAGTGCCGTAAGGAGCGAAGCGACGGAATAGCGATTGCTACGAAGTCAATCGCGTCGTTCCCCTCTTGCGAACGATGTTGCTCCAAGTAAAGTAATGACGCATATTTGAGCAATATGGGCGCGACGCGTTAAGCAACCCGTCTGGTAGACGAGTTGTAGCCAAAGCGAACGAGGCGGATTGCGGTGCGCAAACGCCGAAGTCCAAAGCCCGAAGGGAAGGGGTGATGTTGCATTTAAGAGTTGTTACGCACTCTATATAATATCGGGGAAACACATGAGGAAGGGGGAAAGTTTCATTTTGTATATTTTTATAGAAATGCCGGCGTGTCTGGAAAGAGGGGTGATGTTGCATTTAAGTAGTAACGATGCACTCTGTGGAGATTTGGGGAGTGTGGAATTGTGCCATTTTTCGGGGAGGAGGGCACGATAGGAAAAATAAAAGTTGACAAATCGGCGGTGGGGGCTTATAGTTTTGGTATCAAGTAGGAGGTCGGATATGAAAAAAGGCGTGAAAAACGGCATAAATAACGTCAAAAACAACGCACTTTGTGTGTCCGTTTCCTATGAGGCGGAGTCTTTTGCGTGCGCATCTCGATATTTTGAGGGCGCATATTATTTTTATTTTTGCAGAGAGAGCAAATAAGCAAAGGACGCCGAGAGCGGTCGCGATTTTCGTGCATACAAAACGGTTTCCTTTGCGGAAGCCGTTTTTTTGATGGATTTTGTTGCGACAAACGGTAAAAATAGGCGCGAAATTTGAGGATATTAGAGCAAAAACGCTCAAAAGTCATAAAAATAACGGTGCAAAAGCACAAAATGCGAAAAAAACTTTGGATTTATAATCATAATTGATTATAATGGGGTTGAGAGGTAGATATGAAAGACATTCAATCGTCGAGAAAGGAAATCAATCAAATCGATTTGCAAATGGCAGAGCTCTTTGAAAAGAGAATGGAGATTTGCAAAGATATCGCGTTGTACAAAAAGGACAATGGGCTCAGCATACGCGACGAGGCGCGCGAGGCTGAAGTGGTCAAGCGCAATGCGGAGTATATTCAAAATACCGAAATACAACCCTATTACGAAGATTTTATCAGAAACACGATGGACGTATCTTGCAAATACCAATCTTCGCTGTTGCGTTCTATGCGCGTGGCGTATTGCGGTATTCAAGGCGCGTTTGCTTACATTGCGTCCAAGCGTATGTTCCCCGAGGCGGAATACGTGGCGTGCGCGACATTTGCAGAGGCGTATGAGGGCGTTGAAAAGGGTGAGTTCGATTGCGCCGTTCTTCCGCTTGAAAACAGTTATGCGGGAGAGGTTGGCGAAGTGATGGACTTGACTTTCAACGGCAGTTTGCATATCAACCAAGTCATCGAAGTGCCCATAACGCACAATCTCATTGCGTGCGAGGGTGCAACTCTCGATACGATAAAGACGGTGGTCAGCCACCCGCAAGCACTTGCGCAATGCGCCGATTATCTCAAAGAAAAAGGCATCGAGGGCAAGCCGTATTCCAACACCGCGCTTGCCGCCGAGTATGTCAAGAACGCTCACGACGTCACTATCGGAGCCATTGCGTCCGACGAGACGGCAAAAATTTTCGGGCTTCAAATCCTCGAAGAGGGCATCAACGACGCAAACAACAACACGACGAGATTTGCATCGTTTTCAAGGCAAATCAACAAGCCGGTAAGCGTTTCAAAGCGTGAGGACGAGAATTTTATCCTCGTATTCACCGTGCAAAACGAATCGGGTGCGCTTGCAAGCGCGCTCAACATCATAGGTGCGCACAACTTCAATATGCGTTCGCTCCGTTCTCGTCCGATGAAGAATTTGCAATGGAACTATTATTTCTACATCGAGGCGGAGGGCGACGTGAACACGCAAAACGGGAAAGACCTTATGCAAGAGTTGTCCGCTCTTTGCGCAAAACTCAAACTGGTCGGCAGTTACTTTGCCGATAATGCGGATGGTGCAAAATGATTCTGAACGTAAACCTAAAAACTCAATCCTACGACGTTATAGTGCAAGAGGGCGCGCTTGACGATATCGCAAATTTTCTCGATCTCGACAGAAAAGTGCTCGTAGTAACAGACGACGGAGTGCCGAAACAGTATGCTCAAAAAGTGGCGTCATCGGCAAAAGAAAGCGTCGTTGCGGTGCTCAAAAGCGGTGAGGAAAGCAAGAATTTCGACAATTTCAAGGCACTTCTTTCGCTTATGCTCGCGCACTCGTTTACGAGAAAAGATTGCGTGGTTGCCGTCGGCGGAGGAGTGGTCGGAGACATTGCGGGCTTTGCCTCTTCGTGCTATATGCGCGGTATCGATTTTTACAACGTTCCCACGACGTTGCTTTCGCAAATAGACTCGTCGGTGGGCGGAAAAACAGCAATCGACTTCGAGGGCGTAAAGAACGTGGTCGGCACGTTCTATCAACCCGGGAGAGTTGTGATAGATACGAGAGTGCTCACAACGCTCGCCGATAGACAACTTGCGTCGGGACTTGCCGAGGCAATCAAAATGTCGCTAACTTCCGATAAGGAACTTTTTGAACTTATAGAAAATTGTGCCGATTTGGAAGATGTCAAGCGCAATTTGCCGAAGATTATCGAGCGTTCGCTCCGTATCAAAATCGCAGTCGTCGAACAAGACGAAAAAGAGGGCGGACTGCGCAGAGTTCTCAACTTCGGACACACCGTGGGACACGCAATCGAGAGCGCGGAAAAGGGTACGCTTTTGCATGGTGAGTGCGTCGGGCTCGGCATGTTGCCGATGTGCTCCGCACCTGTGAGAGAAAGGCTTGAAAAGGTGCTTGAAAAATGCGGATTGCCACACAAAATCACTTGGAATAGCGATGATTTGAGAGAATATATCTCTCACGATAAAAAGACAAACGAGGACGGCGTGTGCGTCGTCAAGGCGGACGAAGTCGGCAGTTTCCGATTTGAAAACGCCACGATTGAGCAAATACTGAAAACTACGGAGGAAGTCAAATGAAAAACACATTCGGACAAAGCGTTGCAATGACCGTATTCGGCGAAAGTCACGGCGATTGCGTGGGCGTGGTTATAGACGGGCTTTGCTCCGGCGTTGACGTAAATGAGGACAAGATTAGAGAAGCGCTTGCGCTTCGCGCTCCATCGCAAAGCATAGACACGGCACGCAGAGAAAAGGACGAATTCAAGATTGTCAGCGGTGTGTTTGGTGGCAAGACCACGGGCACGCCTATCTGCATAATAATACCCAACGAAAACACCAAAAGCGGTGATTATCGATACGGAATCGCTCGCCCGTCGCACGCGGACTATACGGCGTTTTGCAAGTATCACGGCTTTGAAGATTATAGAGGCGGAGGACACTTTTCGGGCAGAGTAACTGCCGGCATAGTGGCAGGCGGTGCGATACTCAAAGGTGCGCTTGATAGGCTCGGAATAAGAATCGGCACGCACGTGCTTGAATGTGCAAACGTGCGCGATAAAGAGTTTGACGATATACAAAACGAGCTTTTAAGTCTTGATTGCGTCAAATTCCCCGTAATCGACAAAACCGTCGAAGCAAAGATGACGGAAGCGATAGAGAGCGCAAAAGCGGACGGGGACAGCGTCGGAGGTATCACTCAAACGGCAATAGTCGGTATGCCCGCGGGCGTTGGAGAGCCGTACTTCGATACGATGGAAAGCGTACTTGCACACGCGCTGTTTGCGGTGGGCGGTGTCAAGGGTATCGAGTTTGGAAAAGGCTTCGATATGAGCAAAATGCGCGGAAGTGAGGCAAACGACGAGATGTATATAGAGGACGGAAAAGTCGTCACCGCTACCAACAACAACGGCGGAATAAACGGCGGAATAACCAACGGTATGCCTATCCTTTTCAATTGCGCAATCAAGCCGACGCCGTCCATTTATAAGACACAAAACACCGTTGATTTTGCAAACGGCAAAAATACGGAACTTCAAATAAACGGCAGACACGATCCCGCAATCGTGCGTAGAGTTTGCCACGTCATCAACGCGGTGAGCACGCTTTGCGTGTGCGATACGCTTGCGCAAAGATACGGCACGGACGTTTTTATAAAAGGAATAAATCAATGAAATGCGCACTTATCGGCAAGCCTTTGGGACACAGTTATTCCAAAGAAATACACGCGCTTATCGCGCCGTACTCGTACGACCTCGTGGAACTTGACGAAAGCGAGGTCGCACCGTACCTAAAAAAGCGTGATTTTGACGGAATAAACGTCACAATACCGTACAAGCAGACGGTTATGCCGCTTCTGGACGAGATAAGCGACGAGGCAAAGAAAATCGGTGCGGTGAACACAATCGTCAACGAGGACGGAAGGCTCGTCGGATACAATACGGACTTTGCGGGTATGCGCGCGCTTATTCTCAAAAACGGTATTGACGTAAGCGGGAAAAAGACACTCGTACTCGGGACGGGCGGAACGTCGAAGACCGCAACCGAAGTGCTTAAAAGCCTCGGCGCAGGCGAGGTTATAAAAGTTTCGAGGACGGCAAAAGACGGCTCGGTGAGCTACGAGGACGCGTATAAAAAGCACTCGGACGCAAAAGTGATAGTCAACGCAACGCCCGTGGGAATGTATCCTCACGAGAACGAAAAACCCATCGATATCGACAGACTTCCGTGCGTGGACGCAGTGATCGACGCCATATATCACCCGCTTTGCACAAAGCTCGTTATAGACGCAAAACGCAAAGGTATAAAGGCGTGCGGTGGGCTTTATATGCTCGTGGCACAAGCGGTGTACGCTTGCGGATTGTTCCAAAACAAAGAAATAAACGCAGATATAATCGACGACGTATACGAAAAGGTGCTCACGCAAAAACGCAATATAGTGCTTGTCGGTATGCCGTCTTGCGGAAAGACTACGATTGCAAACGAGATTGCACGCATTACGGGCAGAGTGGTTGTCGATACCGATAGAGAAGTGGAAAAGCGCGCTGGCGTGAGCATATCGCAGATATTTGAAAGAGAGGGTGAAGGCGCGTTCCGAGCACTCGAAAGCGAGGTCGTAAGCGACGCGTCAAGCCTATCTTGCGCGATAATATCAACGGGCGGAGGCGTGCCTCTCAACGACGATAATATCAAAAAACTGTCGAGAAACGGCATAATACTGTTTTTGGATAGGGATGTGGACAAACTCGTTGCGACGAGCGACAGACCGCTTGCGCAAAACGTTCAAGCGATAAAAAAACTGTATGAAAAACGCTATCCGATTTACGTCAAATGCGCCGATGCGCGGATAGACTCCAACGGAAGCGTGCAAGAGACGATAAACTCGATAAGGGAGTTGACGAAGATATGAAATTGCTTGTTTTGAACGGACCGAACATCAATATGCTCGGCATAAGAGAACCCGATATTTACGGCAAGCGCACTTATGAGAATTTGAAAAATCTCGTGAGCGAACACGCAAAGAAAATAGGCGTGGAAGTCGAGTTTTTCCAATCCAACCACGAGGGAGCACTTATTGACGAGATACAAAAGGCGTATTTCGACAAGGTTGACGGCATCGTTTTCAATCCCGCAGGATACACGCATACGAGCGTCGCGATTGCCGACGCGATTAAGGGCGTGAATATTCCAACCGTCGAGGTGCATATCTCCGAAGTCGACAAGAGAGAGCCGTTTAGACAAATAAGTTACGTGCGCGCGGTTGCGATTGACACGATACAAGGTATGGGTTTTGAGGGATATCTCAAAGCAATGGATATCCTCAAACAAAGGTTGCAATAGATATGAAAGCGACGTTTTTTCCGTCGGTTGCAAGAGGTGAGGTTTGCGCTCCGCCGTCAAAAAGCGTGGCGCACAGATTGCTCGTCGCTTGTGCACTTTCGGACGGACAAAGTGTAATAAGAGGAATAAGCCAAAGCGAGGATATGCTCGCCACTTTGTCGTGCGTGCGTGCGCTCGGCGCAAAAGCGAAAACGGAAGGGAGTGCCTCGTATATACAAGGTTGTAAAAAAGCACCGCTTGAAAATGCCGTCTTCGATTGCAACGAGAGCGGAAGCACTTTGCGCTTTTTCTTGCCGATTGTGCTTGCGCTCGGCGCAAAAAATTGTACTTTCAAAGGCACGGCGCGCCTTATACAAAGAGGTATAGGCGTGTACGACGAGGTATTTGCCCAAAACGGTGTAAAAGTGCAAAAAGAAGCGGATACAATCACGGTTTGGGGACGTCTTGCAAGCGGAAATTATACCGTGCGAGGGGATGTGAGCAGTCAATATATTACGGGATTGCTTATTTCACTGTCCCTTCTCGACGAGGATAGCACGATTACGGTAATCGAGCCGTTTGAGTCGCGTGCGTACGTGGATATCACCGTAGACGTAATGAAAAGGTGCGGTGTAGATATCCAAAGGGCGGATAAAAACGTTTTTGTCGTAAAAGGCGGTCAACGCTTTAAGAGCGGGAACTATACCGTTGAGGGCGATTGGTCAAATTCGGCGTTTTTGCTTGCGTTTAACCATATAGGCGGAGAGGTGCAAGTCGAGGGTTTAGCCGAGGACAGCGTACAAGGAGACAAGGTGTGCAAGAGTTGTTTTGAGCGGTTAGAATGCCAAAACGCCGTGATTGACGTGTCCGATTGCCCCGATTTAGCCCCGATTTTGTTTGCGGTGAGCGCAATGAAAAGCGGCGCAACGTTCGTGGGCACGAGACGACTCAAAATAAAGGAAAGCGACCGCGCCGAAACAATGGCGGAGGAACTTTCAAAGTACGGGATAAAAGCGGATATACAAGAAAACAGAGTGACTATATACGGTGGGAATTTGCATGCGCCAAACGCTACGATATCCGGACACAACGACCACCGCATAGTTATGGCAAACGCCGTGATTCTGAGCAAAGTCGGCGGAACGATTGACGGAATAGAAGCAGTGAAAAAGAGTTATCCGAACTTTTTTGAAGAAATAGCAAAACTGGGTGTAAAATATGAAATTGACTAAGAATACCAAAATTTTGATAGTCGGTCTCGGACTTATAGGCGGAAGTTACGCCGAGGCGTTGAGCGCAAAAGGCTACGAATTAGGTGCGATAGATACCAAGAAATCCTCCATCGACTACGCGCTTGCCAAGGGGTGGATAAAGAGCGGACGGACGGAAGCGGAGAAAGACTACGTGTCGCAATTCGACCTTGTGGTGTTTGCTCTATATCCGCATTTGCTTGCCGAGTGGATTGAAAAATATCAATCTTTTTTCAAGAGCGGTGCACTTATCACGGACGTTACGGGCGTAAAGGGAAGCGTCGTTAGAAAAGTTCAATCGATATTGCGCAAAGACGTGGAATTCGTCGGCGCGCACCCTATGGCGGGTAGAGAAACGAGCGGTGTAGAGAGCGCAAACGCGCAAATCTTTAATGGCGCAAACTATATCGTAACGCCAACGAGCGAGAATACGGCGGAGAATATAGAGGCGTGCAAGGAGTTGGGACGCGAACTCGGATTTGAGAGAATAAGTGAACTTTCACCCGAAGAGCACGACGAAATAGTGGGCTTTTTGTCGCATCTGACGCACTGTATCGCAGTGTCGCTTATGGTGTGCAAGGACAACGAACACCTTGCGGAGTATACCGGTGACTCGTTTAGAGACTTGACGAGAATAGCCAAAATAAACGACGAAATGTGGAGCGAATTGTTCCTTGCAAACAAAGACGAATTAGTGGCGCAAATGGAGCTTTTCGAGAAGCAGTTTGACAGCCTAAAAAAAGCAATAATATCGGAAGACAGAGAAAAAATACGTAAGACGATGCGCCTCTCAACGGAGCGCAGAAAGACGTTTGACAAGGACGCACAGGAGACGAAATGAATTTGGAATTTAAGAGGAAACTTCCCACACTTCAAGAAATCAAGGCAATGTATCCCATTGACGACACGCTTGCCGAGTTCAAAAAAGAGACGGATAGAACGCTCAAAAACATATTCGAGGGCAAAGATGACAGGCTTTTGCTGGTTATAGGTCCGTGCTCTGCGGACAGAGAAGACGCCGTGCTCGACTATATAGGCAGGCTTCGCACCGTGCAAGAGAAAGTAAGGGACAAAATCGTCATCGTTCCGCGTATCTACACAAACAAACCGCGCACGACGGGAGACGGGTACAAGGGTATGCTTCATCAACCCGACCCGCACGAGAGCGAGAATATGCTCAAAGGTTTGATTGCTATACGCAAACTGCACATTAAAGCACTTCAAGAGACGGGCTTTTCCTGCGCGGACGAAATGTTGTATCCCGAAAATCACTTCTATTTGTCCGACGTGCTTTCCTACGTCGCTGTCGGCGCAAGGTCGGTGGAAAACCAATTTCATCGTCTTACTGCAAGCGGTCTTGACATACCGGTGGGTATGAAAAATCCGACCAGCGGTGATTTGGCAGTTATGATGAATTCAATCCGCGCGGCGCAACACCCGCATACTTTCGTGTATACAGGGTGGGAAGTCAACAGCAAAGGCAACACGCTTGCCCACGCGATTTTGCGAGGCTCGGTGGATAGGTACGGGCAGACAATACCCAACTATCATTACGAAGATTTGCAAACGCTTTGCCAAATGTACGCACAAGCGGGGCTTGCAAATCCTGCGGTTATCGTTGACACCAACCACTCCAATTCCGCCAAAAAATACGATGAACAACCACGTATCGCCAAGGAAATTATGCATAGCACCCGTTGCGACAAGGACATATATAAGCTTGTCAAAGGTCTTATGATAGAGTCCTACATCGAGGACGGCGCACAATCTCCCGGCTGCGGAGTTTACGGCAAATCCATCACCGACCCGTGTCTCGGATGGGAAAAGACGGAGCGACTTATATTCGAGTTGGCGGAATTGCGATAAAAATTTGCGCCGAATGCTAAACACGTGTCACTTATCTCTACGAGATAACTTGACACATATTTAGGCGCAAACGTCCTACACAAAAGCAATCGGAGCATTGCTTTTGTGCGTAAGGTCTCGCAACTTTGAGACGGCTCGGCGGTTGCTCGGATAGAAAGTTGATGCTCACAACAACTTTTCGTGGAGTTATATTCTACGGCTCCGCCTGTCTACGAGAGCCGTTAGGCGCACTGCGTACGCTAATGGAATATTCCATAACTCGCACATAGTGCGAATATCACTTTTGCGTAGGCAAAAATATCACTGCGCCTACGGCGCAATATCACTATTAAACGAGCGTGCGAAAGCGCGCTTTTTTCGTTATATACAATTCGATTTTTCTTGCGATTGACAATTGATGTCGGTTGGCGTATTATAAAAATGCTACAAATTGTAAATAAACGGACGAACGTCTTTACTATCGGTAACAGGTGCATTATCCGTATACGTTCGTCTGTTTAGAACACTGATTTGTAGCAAAATCACGCGGAAATGCACTTGTTATATTTTTTGTTTTGTGCTTTTCGTTACGGTGTACACATAGGAGGATATGTTTTGAAAAAATTTAGGGCAATGGTTTTGTGCATTCTCTTGATATGCATCTTGTCGGCACTTTTGACGGCGTGTAATGCAGACGATGCTAAATCGTTTAAGTATGGCGGAAACCCCGCAACCACTGTTTATTATGACAGTGCAACAAACACGAGCAGTGTAAAAATTCTACTTTATATGATGAACGACGGCGGTGCTAATATAACGTCCATCTCTGTCGGTTGCTATTTTGTGGACAATATGGGAAATGTCGTTGATCAAAAAAACGAAGATTTTACCATTGAATTAAAGTCAAATTATTCTCACGACAATTCGGGGACGTTCTCGTTGGTATTTGAAAACGTAAAAGGAAAGCCGTCAACGGTGGAAATCTATTCCGTAACGGGCACTTTTGGACTGACACAAAAAGAAGAAAGAAAGCAATGGTTGGACGAGAATTGGTGGATATGGCTTATCGTTGCGTACGTGGTTGTCGGTATCGTTATAGGCATGCTTTGCGGAATGTATATCGGCGCGGAATTCGGATGTCTAGATGAAGATTTTTGGTTGTCGCTGTTGTGCGGCTTGTTCTGGCCTATCGGCGGAATCGTACTTCTCGTTAATTATATAAAAGAGAAAAAAGAAGAATATGGTTATTATTATGAAGACTGCGACGACGAAGAAGACTGCGACGACGAAGAATATGAGGATGAATTCGACGACGACAGTTATTATGACGACGCCTCCAAAGGAAAAAACCGCAATAGCGAACGTAAAAACGCTAAAAAATCAAAAGAAGATAAGAAGATAAAAAGCGAAATTCCGAAAATCAAAATGAGCGATATTGCGGGGTTAGACGAGGCAAAAGAGGCGTTTAACGATAGAGTTATTTTGCCCATAAAACACAAAAAAATCTTTGCAAAATACGGCAAACAAGTTGGTGGCGGTATCTTGTTGTACGGATTGCCCGGCACGGGAAAAACGATGTTTGCACAAGCGGTTGCAAACGAACTGAAAGCGTCGTTTTTCAGCGTAAAGTGCTCGGATATACTATCCAAATGGTACGGTGAAAGCGAGAGCAACGTAAAAGAATTGTTTGCAAAAGCAAGGAAAGAGACTATATCGGTGATATTCTTTGACGAATTCGAGGCAATCGGTGCAAAACGTAAAGAATCACCTTTTGACACAAATCTTTCAACCGTTCAAGAGATACTTGCACAAATGCAAGGCGTCGAAAGAAGCAAAAACACGTTGTTGGTGCTTGCCGCAACGAACTGCCCTTGGAATATCGACGGAGCACTTTTGCGCCCCGGTAGATTTAACGAAAAAATCTACGTTCCGTTGCCCGATAAAGAAGCAAGATTGTTTATTCTTAAAAAGGAACTTTCAAAAATCACGTTGGCAGAAGACGTTTCATTGAATGAAATTGCGGACAGGCTCGACAATTACAATGGGTCGGACGTTTCGGAATTTTGCGAGCAATGCAAATTGGCGGTGATAAAGAAAGAATTGTCCAAAGAGAGAGCGGTTTTGAATAGAGAAGACGTGGAGGCGGTTTTGAATAAAGTTCACTCGTCCGTTTTGGAAGAGGACGTCGAAAAAATGGAAGAATTTAGAGAAAACAACGGTCTATAAAAACAGACGCCCCGTGGTTGCGGGGCGTATGTTTTTTGTAAAGAAGATAATTGGGAGAAATCACCGTTTTTGAGATGAGATTTGAGGTGTTGGTCTATGTTGTGGCTTTTGCTTTTTTCGATTATGATTATATGAGAAAAATCGGCGTTTAGTCAACAAAAATATGAAACGTTTTTCATATTCTCATAAAATTTAATCGGATTCGTCGCTTTTGGCTTTGGATACCGATAAAAACCGTCTGTTTATTGATATATTTGTACAAATATATTTATATAGAATATGGACAAGGATATTTTTTAATGTTACTATATATACAAAAGTAACGACATTTGTATATGTGTGTCGTTATTTAAAAGAACGAAAAAGCAAGATTTTCGTTTTTCTTTCTGCTTTGCAACACAAGGGGGCTATGCCCGATTAATATAGGAGAATTATATGAGAGACTTAAAGCACCTGCTTTACTTCGAGAACCTTTTGACGGAAGCCAACAACGAGCTCGTCAAAAAAGCGGTTCAAGAAGACGGCAAACTTGCACTCGGATACACTTGCTATCACGTACCCGAAGTGTTGCTCAATCTCGACAACTGCGTAAGCGTAAGACTGCGCGCGCCTCGTACCGGATCAGTGGATATCGCAACGTACTATTTGAGTCCGTTCATTTGCGGATACGCCAAGGCGTTGCTCGAAAGGGGCATAGAGGGCGGTTACGGTTTTTTGTCCGCGTTGTTCTCGGGAGAAACGTGCAGTGAGATGAACCGCACCATCGAGCATTTCGAGCTTTTGCAACTCGTTGACAACGACAAGTTCTTCGTGAGCATTTTCGATATGCCGTTCAAGACCAACCAACATTGTCTTGAGAGTTACGTCAATCAAATGCGCCTCAAAGTGCTTGACAAGCTCAAAGACGTTTACGGTGTGGACACTTCCGACGAAGCGATGCGCAAGGCGGTTGAGCTTCACAACAGAGTGTGCAGAGCGATTACGCAAATCGGTGAATTCCGCAAGGAAGAAAATCCGCGTATTACGGGATATGAATTCCACGTGCTTTGCGTGGCAAGCTATTGCTGTCCCAAGTATCTCATCGTAGACAAGCTCGAAGAGACGCTCGAAGAGCTCAAAACGCGTGAGCCTGACCAAAAGAAATTTTATAGAGCAAGAATCGTGCTCGTAGGCAGTGAAATGGACGATCCCGACTTCACCAAATTGTTTGAAGACAGCGGTGCGTTCGTGTGCGCGGACAGATATTGCTTCGGTTCGTTCCCCGGCAGAGAAGAGATTATCCTCAACGACGACGAGGACGTGCTTACGCAAATTTGCCGTCACTACATGAAGACGTGCCAATGCCCGAGATATATGGAACACGAAAAGGTTGAGGACAGACGTCAGTTCGTAAAACACCTCGTTGACGAATTCCACGCCGACGGCGTCGTGTACGAACAGCTCAAATTCTGCGAATACTGGGGTTACGAGCGCGCGCTCGCGTCGTACATTATGACCAACGAGTTCGGCGTTCCGTCCATAGCGATAGACCGTCAATACACGGCAAGCGCGTCGGGACAATTGCGTACGCGTATTCAGGCTTTCGTCGAAAGTCTTGAAATCAAACATATTCAAAAAGCCAAAAAGGCGAAGGAGTAACCTATGACAAAGAAAAAATACGGCGGTTACAAAAATCTGCACCAAGACAAAACGGGCTTGCTCAAGCATCGTGAATGGCGCGGTTTCAAGGACACTCTCGTCGACTATTGGCGTTGGCTCGTGACGTGGAAAGATATGGTCGTTATGGTGCTTAAAAACCCGATTGCGGTTGTCAAAGGTTTGTGGCGTTATCGTTGGATGGCAACGTATCTTTCGACGCCCGCGTTTGTCGACCGTCATACCGAAGGTTTGCGTGGACCGCAACTTCTTATGACGCACCTTCACTTCAATATGATAGTCAAACACGCGACGGGACTTATTCTCACGGCTTTCGAGGCGGACGAAAAGATGTTCCCAAAGAACAAAAAGAGCAAAAAACTCGTTTGCATCGACGAACTTATCCCCGTCGAGTTTATCGCAGGTTTCCCCAACCTCAAAGCGTACCCGATGCAAACTATGCCTATCTTCCTTTCGAGTATGGTGGACCAACTCATAGTGCCGCCTTATCTTGACGCAATCGAGAGCTTCGGCGTGCCTGCGGACGTATGTCCGCTTCCGAGTGCGGAGGCAGGCGTTTGCGTGGAGGACGATTATCCCAAACTCGGCAAGTGTATGATAACTTGCAATATGCCTTGCGACGGCTCGATTATGACCACGACGTTCCAAGACAGATATTTCAGACTTCCCACGCACGTGTACAACGTGCCTTTGAGATACAAGGGTGAGGACGTTCAGGAATACGCCGTTGAGGAAATCAAGGAAATGATAAAATTCGTCGAGGACCAAACGGGCGAGAAGTTCGATTGGGACGCGTTTATAAAGGCTCTTGAAAGATACAATAAGCAACTCGATTACGAGATGCAAAAGTGGGAAGTAAACAAAACCAAGTATCCGCAAATGACGGGTGCTACGTTCTGGCTTTACAGACTTTATTACTATCACCTTTCGGGCGGTTTCGACAAGAGATTCCTCAAAGTCGATAAGAAAGTCAACAAGATTATGCTCAAAGCGTACGAGAAGAAAACTCCCGCAAGCAAGGAAATGCGCCATAGAGCAATCGTGTGGAGTTGCCCCGCAAACTATTATACGTCTTTTGCAAACTGGCTTGAAAACTGCTGGGGTATCAACGTCGTTATGGATATGGAAACGATGATTTCCTATCTCAAATTCCGCACGGACACTCACGAGCACGCTTTGCAAGACCTCGCAAAGACCTATCAACGCGCAACTATGCGTACTCACACCAAAGGCGGTTACGCCAACGTACTCAACGAGTGCTGGCGCGTCGCGGAAGAGTACAACGTCGATACCATCATTATGTACGACCAAATCTCTTGCAAGGGTATGGACGGACTCGTGGGTATCTTCGACGAGCAAGCGCGCGAGAGAGGATACAATTTCATTTGGGTGCAACAAGACCTTATGGACAGCAGAACGATATCCAGACGCGATATGCGTGAGCAAGTCAATAAGTATATGACTACGGTTTTGCAAGAAAAACCGCTCGACGAAAGCCTCTTGGACTTCGACGACTCACAAGCGTGGTAATTTGAAAAAATAAAAGGTAGGATACTATTATGAAATATTTTGGCGGATGCGACGTAGGTTCAACCTACACAAAGGCAGTTATATTGGATGAAAACGGAAAGATGGTTGCGGATACCACCATCAAGAGCA
>URUQ01000005.1 GCA_900551145.1 uncultured Eubacteriales bacterium | reverse complement strand
AACTAGTACTGTTCATATTCTTGAATATTTTATTCTTAAAATTAAATATGAAAACTTCAAATGGCACTTAGGCGTATGCTTGTCTTGAACAAGTCGGCTCGGCTTCGCCTCGCCGAGACAAGCATACGCCTTGTATAAAAACAAACCGCCTAAAAAGGCAAAATCGCAGCCGTGCGGAACGGGCCGTTCGCGCTAAACCGCTTGGCGAATCGGGCCCGTTTTTCTCGCACATCGGCAATGCGATTTTTTGTCCTCTTTTTCATAGTCGGATTTTTTCTTTTTTTTATATCAAGTTGCGAAATCTGCTTTTGTCTTTTCGACGTCGGAATTGCCGCTCGAGTTTACCTTAATATGCGTTTTACCATTCAAATTCCCACTCAACATTCATTTTTTTAACAATAATTTCCCATAAAGTTGGATTTTATGTACTCACGCTCAAAAACGATTCTGTGCTAACTTAAAACTGTTCATAACACACAAAAGCCATTGCGTAGCCATTCTCGCTCCCGAGAGTTGTCCTGCAAAACCGCACGAAAACCATTGAAACTAAACCTACACCCATTTGTGCAAAATACGTCGGCAATAATACGCTGTCGGTAGTTCATATCACAACATGGTTTGAACGGTGTTCGCTCACGATTTCAAACTCGTCCAAAGTGCGCACATCAGTGTTCTTGTTTGTTTATTCGCTCACGTTTACGATGTGTATTGTTCACAACACGTAAAGATGTAGCGAGGACAACTGAGTCTTGATAGAGTATGGGCAAGTCTTGGAAGAGTCCGGCTGAGTCTTGAAACTGGGCGGAATAGTCTAGAAAGATGACTGCTTTTGTCTGTGTACAACGCCCATTCAACTGTGTTATGAATAAAATCGCAAGGTCGAAAAAAGAGGTAAAGCCTATGTAGCAACCAAGTCCGTGAAAGTTAAATCTTCGTCTTTACTTCCTTTTCTCAACTCTTGCAAAAAATACTAAAAAAGGAGGTAATGCCATTGAAGAGAAAACAAGTCCAACTCAAAGTAACAACCGTCGGCGAGCCGGATATCTGCAAGCTAAGCGAGAGCGAGCAAAAGGCGTTCTACGTTTCAATGCTCATGCGGATTTTGGACAAACGTCGTCAGCAATTGGAAGAGCAATCTTCCGTCAATGCGCAAAAAGATAATGCCGTTCCCCGAGTGTAAAGTCTATTCGGACGGGAGCCACTTTATCGCAATACCGCATACGACAAGACCTAAACGAAAAGCAAAATCGCTTGAAGACATAAGCGGAGGTAATACGGAAAATGTAGATGAAAATATCGCCAAAACAAAGCAATCTCAAAGCCCCAAAGATTTGTTTGAAGAAGCATACAAAGAGAGCGCGAAACTACCAAAAAAGCAGCGCAAAAAATTTATACAAAATCAATTAGAACCGTATTTTGAAAACCCTCAATCCGCACAAGATTTTGTGGATGTCAATATAGAGCGAAAGAACACAAATTCCATAGCTAGAAAAGTAAGGCTTATGCGTAAAGTGAACCTGCAAGATTGGAACTATTTTTGCACTTTCACATACGATTCTGCCTTGCATACGGAAGAAACATTTCGCAAGAAATTAAGCAATTGTTTCAAGCATTTATCATCTCGTAAAGGTTGGAAGTATATAGGCGTTTGGGAGCGTTCGCCTACAAAACAACGCTTGCACTTTCACGGCATATTTTACATACCCGAAAACGGTATGATCGGCACACTCGAAAAAGTAAGAGATTTCAGCACAAAGAACAGAAAAATGCAGTTAAGTTATATAAACATGCACTTTAAGTCTTTGTTCGGTAGAAACGACTTCAAACCGCTTGGCACAAAACAAGACGTATATTTGTCCGTAGGATACATTGTGAAATACCTTGAAAAGTCTAGCGAAAAGCTGGTATATTCACGCGGATTACCTACGTATTTCAAGTCCGATATTATGGACGAAGACGTTGCGTGCAGGATAGGCATCGAAGACAAAAAACTACTTCTTTTCGACAATTTCACTTGCGTTTCGGACGGTGAAATTATAGGCGAAGTGAGTCCGCAAACAATAAGTCAAATGCCAAAGGCAAACTGACGATTTTATCGTCTTTCGCGATGGGAGCGTAAACGAAAACTGCGGTTTGTCAAGGGTAAAATGTAGTGCCTTCCGCACCCCTTGACAAACCTATAAAACCACTATGGTATAGATATCATCGTTTCCGTTTATTGTCGTTCCCGTCGCAAGACGAAATAAACACAAAAAAAGGAGATAAAAACAATAATATGAAAACAGCAGCAATATACGCTAGATACTCTAGCAATAGCCAAACGGAGCAATCCATTGAAGGTCAACTTGACGTGTGCAATAAATACGCCAAAGACAATGATTTGCAAGTGGTTGCCACCTACATAGACAGAGCCATGACAGGCACGAACGATAACCGCCCGGACTTTCAGCGGATGTTGAAAGACAGCGAAAAATCAAGTTGGGATGCGGTGCTCGTGTATGCTTTGGACCGATTCGGTCGCAACGCCGTTGAAGTTGCAGTAAACAAACAAAAACTCAAAAAGACGGGTAAAATTCTCGTATCCGCGACACAACGCACATCAGATAATTTGGACGGCACAAAAAACTTGGACGGCATTATTCTTGAAAACGTGTACATAGGCATCGCCGAATACTATTCCGCCGAGTTATCTCAGAAAGTGCTTCGCGGACTCAACGAAAACCGCAAGAAAGGACTTTTCTGCGGTGGAAGCGTCCCTTACGGATATACTGTGATAAACAAACGCTTGACCATAGACGAAGACAAAGCAGCCATTGTAAATACATCTTTGAGCTTTATTCCGTAGGCCTTATAGTGCCTGAAATCATAACAAAACTCAATGAACTCGGAATTACTCATAACGGCACTCCGTTTACTTCCAATTGCATATACGGCATCTTGAAAAACAGACGATACACCGGTATATGCGAAATACACGGCGTTATTTACGACAACATATATCCGAGAATAGTCTCACAGGAAATTATGGACAAAGTTGCAATACGTCTTGCAAGGAACAAAAAAGGACGAGGCAACAAAACTGCGCCTTATCTGTTGCGGTTCAAACTTTTTTGCGGATATTGCGGCTGCCCTATGGCAGGCGAAAGCGGAACAAATGCAAAAGGCAATCGGGAATTCTACTATAAGTGCTATGGCAAAAAGAAACTTCATAACGGTTGCCAAAAACAACAAATACGAAAAGATCGTTTGGAAGAAATCGTGCTAAACAGCATTATAGATACGATAAAGGATTCCAAAACTCTAAATACAATGGTTGACAGGTTGTTTGAATTGCAATCAAAGCAGATTGGATCTAGCCCCGTTTTAGCATCACTGCTTGAAGAAAAATCCAAAACGGATAAAGCGTTGGGCAATCTCGTGACCGCAGTTGAAAACGGACTGATGTCGAATACGACCAACAAGCGATTGTTTGAGCTTGAACAGTTGCAACAGAAATTAGAAGAAAAGATAGCGATAGAAAAAAGCAAGCAACAAATAACTTTCTCGAAAGAAGAGTTGAAAGCGTTCAATATAGACAATTTGAAAAACGATCCGCAAATACTGATAGACAATATAGTACACAAAGTAATCTTATACGACGATAGTGTAACGATATTCTTTAATAGCCCGATAAGCACTGGCCTTGACGAAAGTCAGGGCTTTTTATTTTATGAGAAAAAACATCATATAGACTCAAAAAGGTATAGATACGCAAAAACCGAGAGAATCCCGATCGTTGTGAGAGCAATGATATAAATATTTAAGCAATTACTTTTATGCTTATTTGAAACAAACACATTTTCGATATAAAAAAGAAAAAGTCCGTTATTGGACTTTCTCTCTTTTCTAAAAAGTTTATGTTCTTTTTAGTTTGGTTCTGGTGGAGACAATAAGACTCGAACTTATGACCTCTACGATGTCAACGTAGCGCTCTAACCAACTGGGCTATGCCTCCAAAGCAAGTGATATGATACACTAATTTCGCGGGGTTGACAAGCGTTTTGAGATATTTCCCCAAAATTTGTAGGTTTTCGTAAAGTATTAGGCAAGAATTTAACAAGAGAAGCGATTGCGTTTTGTCGGGGAGGAATTTTTGAAAAAAATTGATTTATGCGATAGGGTGTGGTAGAATGTGGCTATGAATACCAAAAATTACGACGTTATCATTATAGGCGGAGGGGCAGGAGGATTGTTTCTTGCGTCGCAATTGCCTACGGCACTTAAAGTGGCAATTGTGGAAAGCAACGACCGCGTGGGCAAAAAACTGCTTGCGACGGGCAACGGCAAGTGCAATCTTACCAACCTCGATATGAACATAGTCCACTACAACAAGCCGAGTTTCGTGGAAGAATTTCTCGACAAATTCGATGCGCACGACACGATTGCGAGTTTTGAAAAAATGGGCTTGCTCACCAAGGTCGTGGACAAGCGCGTGTATCCGTACAGCGAGTGTGCCGCGTCCGTGCTCGACGTGTTGCGCCGAGCGGTTGAAAGAAACGGCGTGGACGTGTTCGTTTCGCATGCGGTGAATAATATCGACGCTTTCAACGACGCCTTTACCGTGAGCGGTGTGGTGCGCAGAGAAGACCGTCCCAACGAGGCGTTTTCAATGCAAGCGAACAACGTGGTGCTTGCCACGGGGTCTCCCGCGACGTTCGGCAAAGACAGTCTTTCGCTTTACAAAGTGTTGGGGCACAAAGTACGCGATTACGTGCCGTCTCTCGTGCCTATCCGCACCAACAAAGACGCTCTCAAAGGTTTGCAAGGCGTACGCGTAAAAGCGGGCGTGCGTATTGGATACCGCTACGAGACGGGTGAAGTGCTTTTCAAGGACTTCGGCGTGAGCGGAATCGCGGTGTTCAATATGTCGAGCGAGATTGCAAGAGGGCGTGCCAAAATCGGAGATATGCTCACGATAGACTTTATGCCGGAGTATTCCAAAGCGGAAGTGGAGGACATTTTGCGCAAGCGCGACAATAATCTCACCGTCGGAGAATTGCTCACTGGCACGTTTCACAGCAAAGTGCAAGAGCGCATAATATGGGCTTCGGGGTGCGAAGCTTCGGACGTTGCTGCGGGAAAAATCAGCGCGATTGCAGACGCTGTAAAGAACTACAAATTTACCATTGAGGGTCTTGGCGACGCAAGCCTTGCACAAGTGATGTCGGGCGGTCTCGACGTGCGCGAATTTGATGAAAATCTTATGTCGCTCAAAGTAAAAAACGCTTATGCAATCGGTGAAGCACTCGACGTTGACGGTGACTGCGGAGGATACAATTTGCAATGGGCGTTTTCAAGCGCAAAGGCGGTTGCAACGGCAATCGCAAAAAACAGTCTATAACGAAAAACGCAGTTTATTTGCACAAAAACTATATATAAAGAGGTGTTTATGGCATTTATCGATACTAATAATACGACCGAATACGTAAAAATCACGATGGCAAACGGTGACGAGATCGTCGTGGAACTTATGCCGTCCGTAGCTCCCGTAACGGTGAAGAACTTTCAAAAACTCGTAGGTGAAGGCTTTTACGACGGACTTATTTTCCACCGCGTCATATCCGGCTTTATGATACAGGGCGGAGACCCCAAAGGCACAGGCACGGGCGGAAGCAAAGAGACGATAAAAGGAGAGTTTAGAGTCAACGGCGTGAACAATCCGCTCTCGCACGAAAGAGGCGTTATATCTATGGCGCGCAGTCAGTTTTATAACTCTGCATCTTCTCAATTCTTTATTTGTCACGCGGACGCGAAATTCCTCGACGGACAATACGCTTCGTTCGGTAAAGTCGTTGAGGGTATGGACGCGGTCGACCGCATTGCCGAGGTGCAAACGGATTACAACGACAGACCCGTCGTGGAACAAAAAATGAAAAAAGTGTCTTTCGTACAAAAAGCGTAACGCAAAAATCGTCGTATTTTCACGGCGATTTTTACGTTTTCCGTATTTACAAAAAGGCAATTTTGGTATAGACTGAATTTGCAAAATTCGATTTGCTTTTTATTTTTTTAGGGGGTAATTATGAAGAAAATTCTTTCTCTCGTCGTCGCGACGCTTTTGATTGCGGTGCTTGCCGTGTCTTTCGTGGCGTGCGACGAACAATCCGAAAACGACGATAAATACACCATCGTCTATCTCGGCGACTCTATTGCGGAAGCACTTATAGGACCGTCTCCCGTATCCGAGCGCGACAACTACGGCTATTACGCACTCGTCGGCAGAGTCAACAATATGAACTACTACAACCATTCCGTCTCGGGACACCTTACGTCGGGAAGTATGGTTGACAAAGACAACGGCGACGGACTTTTGCAAATAATAAGCAGAGATGACGAGACCGCAACGCTCATAAAGACGCACATCATAGAGGCGGACGTAATACATATCTCTGTGTTGGGTAACAATATGTTGCAATTCAGTCTCGGCTCGCTTATGATGGAAATGGCAGATATCGAGCAAAATAAGACGGGAGCCGACAGATGGTATCAAGCGTGCTTTGCGGGTGACGAGAACGAAACTGCGTTCCGCGCGAAATATGACGACGATAAGTCCTTGTTCGATTACTTGCACGACGGCGGAAGCGAAGAAGTTATCCGTCCGTCAATGTGGTACGGACCGGATAGCGACGCCGTTCAATACGGTGACAGATACGACGGTACGAACGTCTATACCAAAGAAGACCCGACTTTCAACTTTCCGAGCACGTATCAAAATATTGTGGATATAGTGGCAAGACTCAGACAACTCAATCCCACGGCAAAAATCGTGTTCCAAAAGGTTTACAATCCCATGTACGAAGGCTCTACGCTCCTCAATATTGCGGAATACGGCGCGCTTGCGGACAGGGGTTACGACACGATTGAAAAAGTACGTGCGCTTGCACAAAAACTTCTTGACAAACTCAACGGACTGATTGACGAATACAACGAGAAAAATCCCGATATGAAAGTGGACGTTCTCGACATCAATGAAGTTTTCAACGAATATACGGATATGGACGTTGACGCAGACGGCGTGGTGGATCTCTCGCAAAACAGCGTGGGACGCTCGCTCATCTTTGCGGACTGGACGCACCCGTCCAATATCGGACATGCGATTATTGCCGGCGCAACTCAAAAGATGCTCGAAAGCTGGGGTATGGCGGACGTAAACGCGATTGTCAACTATAAGGCTATCAAATGCAACCAAATCGCAAGAATGTTCGAGCCTATCCAAGGCTTTGACGCACAAGGCGCATACAACGCAATAAACGGTGCAAACACCTTTGACGATGTCACCGTGGCGTACTTTGCGGCAATAAACGGCTACACGCCGATAAACTATTGAGGGGGGCGAGAAAATGAAAAAGAATTTCGTTAAAATATCCGCAACAATAGTTGCACTTCTCACCCTTTGTTGTTGTGCGTTTACTCTCGTCGCTTGTAACGAGGACGAAAAGCCCGCGCAATTCTCGCAAGATACGAGATTTGTCATTGACAATTCCGTAACCGATTTTATGGGGCAAATCAACGGCGGTGAAGACGGGGAAAGCGGTATGCTCAACTTCATCGAAGATATCGTAATCAATATGGACGAGTCCTATTTCGAGTTCAAAAAAGACGGTACTCTCCACGCGCAAATTCAAACCGCAGACGGGCTTTTCGGCATTATAAACAATTTCCTCAATATTCCGTTCGGAGCGATGATTTCCTCTTTCGATATCGCGGGCGGACTGGATTTCTACGTCGAGCCTATGTTCCCCGGATTCAGAGCCAAATTGGAGGCAGCGGATTTGAAGGGCGCGCTGGAACTTATTCATCACAGTCTCGGCTTCAATATCGAAGGCCTCGATTACGAGGATGAGGGTGTGAAAGAGGCCCTTACCTACGTTGCGGAGAATATGAAACTTCCGAGCAACTTGCTCGACCTTATTCCGTCGGATACCGTGCTCAAACTCACGTTTGACACGCAATACGCAATAAGATACCTCAAAGGCGCAGACGGCAAGGAATACAAGGCAATCTATCTCGGATACGCGGTAAAAGACAATCCGACGACAGAGCCTTTCGGCGTATTCACGATGACGGAAGAGGACGGAGTGCAAAAACTCTTCCTCCGCATTGAATTTATGGACGTAAACATCGGTCTCAAACAGGCGTAATATAGCGAAACATTAAAATTTTGCAGTCAAAAATCAAAGTCCCGTTTGCAAATCGCAGACGGGATTTTCGTTGCGTGCAAGTCGAAAAATTTTACAAAAGTCCGTCCTTTTGCTCGAAAAATTATCGTACGAACGTATGCAAAACGTATAGATTGCAAGATGTGTTAGATTTTTTACAGATTATATAAATAAAATTTTATCTATTTGTTTGTCAAATAGATTGTGCTGTGAATAAAACTTTGCTATAATTCAAGCGAATTATTTTTTGGAGGCCCTTATGGGAAACGACAATAAAAAACAAAAAGTGTTATTTACCGAAACGGTGCTCAGAGACGCCAACCAATCTTTGATTGCGACTCGTTTGCCGTATTCAAAATTTGCCGACATTCTCCCCACGATGAACAAGGCGGGATATTATTCCGTAGAGTGCTGGGGCGGTGCGGTGTTTGACGTATGTTTGAGATATCTCGACGAAGATCCTTGGCAACGTTTGCGCAACTTGCGCAAGGCAATGCCGGATACCAAACTCCAAATGCTTTTGAGAGGTCAAAACCTCTTGGGTTACAAGCACTATCCCGACGAAGTCGTCAAGATGTTTGTGGAAAAATCCGTTGACAACGGCATCGATATTATCCGTATCTTCGACGCACTCAACGATCTTCGCAACCTCGAAACGGCAACCAAAACCGCTCTCAAATGCGGGGCTATGGTATCGGGCGCAATCAGCTATACGCAAAGCCCCGTTCATACTCTCGACGCTTTTGCAAAGATGGCAAAAGAGCTTGAAAATATGGGCGTAAACACCATCTGTGTAAAGGATATGGCGGGCACGATGACTCCGTTTGAGGCGTACGAGCTTATCGGTGCAATCAAGAACGAAGTCAAAATCCCCGTAGTTTTGCACACTCACTGCACGACGGGTATGGCGTATATGACGTATATGAAGGCTATCGAAGCGGGCGTTGACGTAATCGACACCGCAACTTCTTGTTTCAGCGGCGGTACGAGCCAACCCGCAACCGAGACAATCAACTTTGCTCTCAAACAACTCGGTTACGAGACGGGACTCGACGACGCAACGCTCAAAAAGGTCAACGACTATTTCAAGCCTATCCGCGACGGATACCTCAAAGACGGCACGCTCAATCCCAAGATGCTCGCAACGGATACTGATGCACTCAACTACAAAGTCCCCGGCGGTATGCTCTCCAACCTCGTATCCCAACTCAAAGCGCAAAACGCTATGGACAAATTCGAGCAAGTGCTCGAAGAGACGCCCAAGGTCAGAGCAGACCTCGGATATCCTCCGCTCGTCACGCCTATGAGTCAAATGGTCGGCGTTCAAGCAACCAACAACGTGCTTGCGGGTGAAAGATACAAGAATATCTCCAAAGAAGTCAAAGCGTATTGCAGAGGCGAATACGGCACTTCTCCCGCTCCAATCAATCCCGACGTTATGAAGAAGGTGCTCGGCGACGAGAAGCCCATCGAGGGCAGATACGCAGATACGCTCGAACCCGTCTTTGAAAAGACCAAGGCGGAACTCGGCAACACCGCAAAGAGCGACGAGGACGTACTCTCTTACATCCTCTTCCCGCAAGTCGCGGAGAAATTCTTCGACGCCCGCAAGGCAAAAGAAGAAAAAGTGGTCAAATATACAATCGCACCGATTGAATGAGGTGAAATATGGGATATATGCTTTTAAGCGGTATTTTGAATAGGGACGCAGACCTTAAAGTCGGTGACGCCGCACTTTTGGCACTCATCGGCATTGCAATAGTGTTTGTCGTTCTTATCCTTTTGATGCTCATCGTTCAACTCGAAGGCAAGATTTTCGAAGGCAGTGAAAAGTTGCGCGAAAAACACCCCGAGTGGAGCGAGAAAATCCAAAACGTAAAACAAAAAATGACGTTCTGGAAAAAGAAAGAGCAAAAACAAGAGGAAGATACCCAAAACCAAGAAAAACAATATGCGCAAGGCACTTGCGGAGAGCTTAAGCTCATCAACACCGACGAGCGCGACGCGGCTATGATTATGGCAATCGTTGCCGACGAAACCAATACGCCTCTCAACGAGTTGCGTTTCAAATCCATCAAGAGAGTGGAGGAAGACAAATGATTTACAAAGTTACTCTCAACGGCAAAATTTACGAAGTAGAAGTTGAAAAAGGCGAGGCGGTTATTCAATCGGAATATGAAGCCGCACTTCCGCAAAGCGCACCCGCAGCAGCTACCGTGGCGCAAGCACCGGTGCAAACGGCTGCTCCCGCACAATCCGCACCCGTGGCGGCGGCAGGCGCAAACGCAATCGTCGCGCCGATGCCCGGCACTATCAACGCGGTGAAGGTTACGAGCGGACAACAAGTCAAAAAGGGTGAAGTGCTCGTTATTCTCGAAGCTATGAAGATGGAAAACGAAATCTATGCCGACAAAGACGGCAAAGTCGGTCAAGTCTTCGTGCAAAAGGGCGCAAGCGTTCAAACGGGTACAGCCCTCGTCGAAATTCTGTGAGGTAAACTATGGATATCGGCGAAATTTTGAAAAATTTATGGAACGGGAGCGGATATCATCTCTTCGGTGAGTCAAACGGTTGGCAATCCGTCGTGATGATTATCATCGCACTCTTCTTCCTTTATCTCGGCATCAAAAAGAAATTCGAGCCGTTGCTCCTCGTGGGCATTGCATTCGGTATGCTTTTGACCAACCTTCCCGCCCTCGACGGAGATAAAATCTTCCACGCAGAGTGGTGGACGGGCGTTACGCAAATCGGCGTTGACGAGCTTGGCAATCCCATTATGTGGGACGCGGTAAAACAAGGCGTCAACTATCAATACGTTTTGCAACACGGCGGACTTCTCGATATGCTCTATATAGGCGTTAAGACGGGCGTTTATCCTTGCCTCATCTTTATCGGAGTCGGCGCAATGACGGACTTTGGCCCGATGCTCTCTCGTCCGAGTTCGCTTATCCTCGGCGCGGCGGCACAAGGCGGTATATATCTCGTGCTTATTCTCGCGGCGGCGTTGGGATTTACGGGCGGTGAAGCGTCCTCAATCTCCATTATCGCGGGCGCAGACGGCCCGACGGCTATCTTCCTTACCAAGTCCCTCGCACCGCATTTGCTTGCTCCTATCGCGGTGGCGGCGTATTCGTATATGGCACTTATTCCGCTTTTGCAACCGCCGTTTATGAAGTTGCTCACCACCAAGAAAGAGCGCATGACGGTTATGCAAGCAACGCGCAAGGTCAGCAAGAAAGAGAAGATTATCTTCCCCATTCTCGTCACCATCGTCGTATCCTTGCTCTTGCCGTCCGTTGCTCCGCTTCTCGGTAGTCTTATGTTCGGCAACCTCTTGCGTGAGTGCGGAGTTACCGAGCGTTTGAGCGACACCGCACAAAACGCACTTATGAACATCGTCACGTTGTTCCTCGGCATCTCCGTCGGTGCAACCGCAGTCGGCACAACCTTCCTCACGACAAAGACTTTGCTCATCGTAGTCCTCGGCCTTGCAGGCTTCGTTCTTGCAACTATTTGCGGACTTCTCATCGGCAAACTCTTGTACGTCATCTCCAAAGGCAAAATCAATCCGCTCATCGGTTCTGCGGGCGTTTCCGCAGTTCCTATGGCAGCCCGCGTCTCCAACGTCGTAGGCCTCCAATACAACAAAGGCAATTATCTTCTCATGCATGCAATGGGAGCGAACGTGGCAGGTGTTATTGGCTCTGCCGTAGCAGCCGGCTTCCTTTTGGCAGTGTTCGGATAAGCACACTAAACAGCGAATAACTGCGTCAGAGCCGTCCGCTCGTCAACTCATTTACGCTTGGTAAATTAGGGTTGCCCATCGGACGGCTCTTTCTTGTTCTTCATCTGTTTATTGCGTTTTAACAAAATACGGCTGGTTATTGCGTGGCGTTTTTAAGCGCGTGCGCCAACGCATAGCGCGGTTTGATCGTTTGGAATGGACGGTATTGACACCGTGTACCTTCTTTGCTATTATATAATAGCAAAATATCTTTTTAGAGGATTGAAAAATGAGATTTTCAGTTGACCTTGCACCCGCAAAAGAAGACAACGTCGCACAGTTTGACGACGTAAGAATAAGCGTGCTCAGCGATAGAATTATCCGCGTTGAAAAAGGCGAATTCACCGACAAGCGCACGCAACTCGTAGTATGCCGTGATTTTGCCAATCCGCACTTTACCATGCAAAAAACGAGTGATAAAGTGCTTGTTGTGACAGATAAATATATGTTTTGCATAGACCTTGACAACGCCAACGTATACGTCAAGACCGAGGACGAAAAGGATTGGCGCACTATAAGCAATCGTCTCAATCTCGGCGGAACGGCACGCACTTTGGACGGCACTTTCGGCGTTGTCGGGGGCTGGAAGGGTAGATATGAAAAGAAAGACCATTTTTGTTTGGCACATATAAGAAAAGGCATTTTTGCAAGCAACGGAATCAGTGAAATCGACGACGGCAAGTCCGTACTTTTGAACGAGGATGGAAGCGTAAGTCCGAGAGAAAAGCGTTGCGTTGACAAATACGTCTTTGCATTCGAAGACGATTATTTAGGCGGTCTTAAAGAATACTATGCGCTTACGGGGTACACTCCCGTTTTGCCCAAATACGCGCTCGGCAACTGGTGGTCGCGCTATCACGCGTACACGGATAAGGAATACCTTGCGCTTATGGACAAGTTTGAGCAAAAGAATATTCCGCTCACCGTTGCAACGATAGATATGGATTGGCATATCGTCAAGAACACGCCCAAAGATGCGGAATACAAATCTTTCCAAGGCGCGGGCTGGACGGGATATACTTTTGAAAAGGAACTTTTCCCCGATCCCAAAGGCTTTTTGAGCAATTTGAAAGGGCGCAATCTTGCCGTAACTATGAACTTGCACCCCCGTGACGGTGTGAGATATTTTGAAGAACAATATCCCGATATGGCAAGGGCGTGCGGTATTGATCCAAGCACGAAAAAGACGGTTGAATTCGATCTCACGGACGAAAAATTCCGTGACGCGTACTTCGATATTTTGCACCATCCGTACGAGGAAATGGGTGTTGATTTTTGGTGGATAGATTGGCAGCAAGGCACGAAGTCCAAGATGAAAGGACTCGATCCGCTTTGGCTACTCAACCATTATCATATGACGGATATTTGCCGTGACGGCAAAAGGGGCATTATACTGTCGCGATATGCGGGGCTCGGCTCGCACAGATATCCGCTCGGATTTTCTGGCGATACGTGGGTGGTGTGGAACAGTTTGCGTTTGCAACCTTATTTCACCGCGCTTGCGTCCAACGCGGGCTACACGTGGTGGTCTCACGATATCGGAGGACACCTCTTAGGAAAAGGCGATAACGAATTGTATTTGAGATGGGTTCAATACGGCGTATTTTCACCCATAAACCGCTTGCATTCCAACAATAAGGCGATGAGCAAAGAACCTTGGAATTATCCCGAGGTTGAAAGCATTGCGGAGGACTTTTTGCGCTTGCGCCACGCGCTTTTGCCTTACCTTTACACCGCAAACGTGCGCACGGCAAAAGAGGGCGTTCCGCTTGTTTGCCCCATGTATTATTACGTCAAAAACGACAAAAACGCGTATAGCAAAAAGTGGCGCAATCAATACTTCTTCGGTGAGCAAATGCTCGTTTGCCCGATTACGAAAAAGAGTAAAAACGGTGTATCTAAACACTCGTTTTGGTTGCCAGAAGGCAATTGGATAGGCTTTTTCGACGGCAAAAAATACGAGGGCGGAAAGGTGTACGAGCAAGACTTTTCGTTTGCGGAATATCCGGTTTTTGTCAAAGAGGGCGGTATTATCCCGATGACGGAGGCAAAGGACAACTCCACCGATTTTTCCGATATCAAAGTGCGCATCTACCTCGGCGAAAATGAGTTCACTATGTACGACGAGCAAGGCAAAATCGACTTCGATATGCGCAAAACCAATGACGGCGGATACGAGATCGAGATAACGCCGACGGAGGATATTGCAACGAAGAAACTGTCGCTTGAACTCGTAGGTGTCAAGAGCGCAAAGGTGTTTTTGGATGGTGAAGAAACCTCGATAGAAGGCTTGAAAGACCTCGATAGCAGGCACTTTGTTGTGGATATCTCGGATGTACAATACGCCTAAAAATCGGCTCAAAAACGCAAAAATCTTCGTTTTTTGCAAAAAAGATTGAATTTTGCGGAAAAACGCTTGACTTATATTGCACAATTTAATATTATTAACAAGCATATTTTTGGAAGAAGTATGACCTTGCGAAGAACTAGCCCCTCCGAGTTCGGCATACGACTTGCAAAAACAATTTATGGAGGTTAGCACTATGGCTAAGGATTTGTCTTCAATGGCAAAAAACAATAAGTCTTATATGGCAAAGCCGGGCGAAGTGGAAAGCAAGTGGTATATCGTCGATGCAACCGATATGGTTCTCGGACGTCTTGCATCTCAAGTTGCTACAATCTTGAAAGGCAAAAATAAACCCCAATACACTCCCAACGTCGACTGCGGCGACCATGTTATTATAATCAACTGCGATAAAATCGTCCTCACGGGCAACAAACTCGTGGACAAATACTATCGTTATCACACCGGATACATCGGCGGTCTCAAAGAGATCCAATACAAGAAATTGGTGGCGGAAAAACCTGAATTCGTCGTGTACAAGGCTGTCAAGGGTATGCTTCCCAAAAACACGCTCGGTGCAAAAATGCTCAAAAAACTCCGCGTTTACGCAGGTGCAGAGCATGATCATCAGGCACAATGCCCCGTTGAGCTCAAACTCAACTAATTGAGAGGTGGAATATGGCTACTAAGAAAACCAAGAAAGTTCAATATCTCGGCACCGGTAGAAGAAAGACCGCTATCGCAAGAGTTCGTCTTATCCCCGGCGGCGAAGGCGCAATCATCATCAACAAGCGCACTCTCGACGAGTACTTCCCGCTTGACACGTTGAAGCTCATCGTCAATCAACCTCTCGTTGCAACCGGCACGACCGACAAATTTGACGTGTACGTCAACGTTTACGGCGGTGGTTACACCGGACAAGCCGGCGCAATCCGTCACGGCATTGCAAGAGCGCTCTGCGTCGCAGACAGCGAAGCATACAGAGCAACTCTCAAGAGCGAAGGTTACCTCACTCGTGACCCGAGAGCAAAAGAGCGTAAGAAATACGGTTTGCACAAGGCACGTAAAGCTCCCCAATTCAGCAAGAGATAATCGGGCGCATTCAAGCAACGAAACAAAAGCACAACTTTGGTTGTGCTTTTTTTCTGCGTCAATCTCCGTGCGTGTTGCTCGTGTACGTCCGTGTACACTCCGCTACGCGTGCTCGGCTTTCGCGACTCGTGCGCCTTGCTCCGTGTTTGGTCAGCGTTTGCTACGCAAGAATAGGTACGCTCCATGCGCCGTCCTCGTCTTCCTTGACTTTTGCCGTTTGTTCTTTGGCAAAGCATCTCTTGTTCTCTTTGTGTTGCTCGTGTACGTCCGTGTACACTCCGCTACGCGTGCTCGGCTTTCGCGACTCGTGCGCCTTGCTCTGTGTTTGGTTAGCGTTTGCTACGCAAGAATAGGTACGCTCCGTGCGCCGTCCTCGTATTCCTTGACTTTTGCCGTTTGCTCTTTGGCAAATCGTCTCTTTGTTTTTTCTATAATAATCTCGACGCGACTTCGGTCGCGCTTTTTCATATCCGTGCAGTAGCGTGATTTGCTCTTTCATGTCCGTGCAAAAGTGCGATTTGTTTTGTGTCCGTGCAGAGGCGCGGTGGTTTTTCGTTTTCGTATTCAAAGCGCGCATATTCTTTTTGTTTATAATTCTTACACAATTCTTACAAAATGCGAAATATAGCGAAAAACCGCGGAAAATTGTAAAGTTTTTGTCAAGATTTTTGCTGTTTGGGGGTGCGATAATATAGCCGTAAAACGAAGGAGGCAATTATGCAAAAGGTTATCGCACTTACGGGTGCAAGCGGAAATATGGGGCGCGAAACGCTCGAACAATTGTTTGAAAGCGACGTCGTCGGAAAAATCAAGGCGTTGCTTATAAGCGAAAGGAGAGAAAAGAGGCTCGCAAGAGAGTGGAAGCGCAAATACGGTGCGAAATTTGAGGCAATATTCGGTGATATCGCAAATATCGAAGATTGCAGAACGCTCGCTCAAGGCAGTGATTACGTTCTCAATCTCGCGGCGGTTATTCCGCCCATGGCAGACCATTATCCCGTACTTACGGACAGATGCAACCGCCTCGGCGCAATGAACATCGTGGACGCGGTGAGTGAGATAAAGGACAATCAACCAAAACTCGTGCATATTTCCACCGTTGCCATATATGGCAATCGCAACTACAAGCACCCGTGGGGAAGAGTGGGTGATCCGCTCATATCCAGCACGTACGACGAGTATTCCGCAAGCAAAATCAAAGGTGAACGCTATGTCATAGACAGCGACGTGCAAAATTGGGCGGTGTTGCGCCAAACGGGTATGCTCCACTCAAAGATGCTGTCAAATAATATGAAAGACGGACTGATGTTCCATACGTGCTTCAATGCTCCTATCGAGTGGGTTACGGCGCGCGATAGCGGACTTTTGATGCGTAGGCTCGTGGAAAAGGACGCAAAAGGCGAACTTGAAAGCGCGTTTTGGAAAAGGTGCTACAACATAGGCGGAGGCGCGTGCAACAGAGTGACGGGTTATGACACTTTTGACGAGGGATTTAAGATTATCGGCGGTTCTGCGCAAAAGTATATGAAACCGAGTTGGAACTCCTTGCGCAACTTTCATTGTATGTGGTTTCAAGACAGTCATATCCTCAACGATTATTTCGACTTCCAACACGAGGACGTAAAGGACTATTGGCAAGAGATTCTGTCTAAGCACGAATACTACCGCCTCGGGAAACTCGTGCCCGCAAAACTCGTGTCTAAACTTGCGATAGAGAGGCTTCTCAAAGACGATAACGCTCCGAGATATTGGGTGAAAACCAATCAAAACGGCAGAATTCGCGCGTTTTTCGGAAGCAAAGACAATATAAGCTGTATGCCGACGGATTGGGAGCATTTCCCCGTCCTTGCGCACGGACAACTTGCCGACGGAAGCATAGATTACGACGATATGAGGGATATAAACAAGCTCAAAGAACACGGATATATCCTCGACCACGGTTACGACGAAAGCAAGCCCGATAGCGAACTCGATATAGAAGACATGCGCTCGGCGGCGGAGTTTAGGGGCGGAAAGTGCCTCTCGCAAAGCATGACGAAAGGTGATTTGTACACCAAACTACAATGGGAGTGCCACGACGGACACAAGTTTTGGGCGTCGCCGTATTGCATACTTAAAGCGGGGCATTGGTGTCCGGAGTGCTGTCAACCGAGCCCTTGGGACTACGACAGACTGTCAAAGTTTATGCCGTTCTACGCGCAAGTGTGGTACGACACTCACGCAAAAGGTGAGAACTGCACTTATTTTTACGACGACAAACACAACGCGTGCTATACGCATTTTGAGGGATAACTATGAAAAAAGCGATAATTTATACGTTTTCGGGCACGGGAAACACCAAAAGAGCGTGCGATATATATAAGCAAGAATTTGAGAAAAACGGGGTTGAAACTACGGTTTTTCCGCTCAAAAAAGGCTTTGACGATTTGCCTAATCCCGGCGAATTCGACTACGTGGGTTTTGCCTATCCCATACACGGATTTAACGCACCGTCACTTATGCTCGAATTGGCAAAGGCGTTGCCTAAGGCAAGCGGGAAAGAGTATTTTGTGCTAAAAACATCGGGTGAGCCTCTCAAAATCAACAATGTGTCCTCAATCAAAATGAATAGCATTCTCAAAAAGAAAGGATATATCCCAAAGAGCGAATATCACTACGTGATGCCTTACAATATGATTTTCCGCCATACGGACGAGATGAGCGTAAAGATGCTCGACACTCTTCAAAATCTTGCGCCTATCGAGGCAAGAGAAGTGCTTGAGGGCAAGGTGCACAAACTCTCCAAAGTGCCTTTCGGCGCGCTTTGGGCGTGGATAGTGCGCATAGAACAGCCAGCAATGAAGATGAACGGAAAACATTTCAAGGTGGATGGCGAAAAGTGCATAAAATGCGGTGCGTGCGCAAAGAATTGCCCCGTTGGTAACATAAAAATCGACGAAAACGGCAAATTCTCCTTTGGCGGTGACTGTCTTATGTGTGCGAGATGTTCCTTCAACTGCCCGACGGACGCCTTTAATATAGGTATTCTCAACGGGTGGCGCGTCAACGGCAAATACTCATTTAAGACCCCGCAAACGCCACAAAAGGACAAACACGCTTGGTATTGCAAAAAGGCGTACGCAAGATACTTTGCAAACGCAAAGAAGAAAATCGAGCAAAATGAAACGCAGATGACAAAAAATCTTGAAAATAATGCGGATTGTGTTGTACAATAATAAAAAAGATAAAGGTAAGAGAATATGAGAAAGATACTTATTGCCGAGGATAATAGCGAAATTTCCGATATGATGAAGAGTTATCTTCAAAGAGCGGGTCACGCCGTGTACCAAGCCTGCGACGGCGCGGAAACTTTGCAAAAGGTCAAGGACGTTAAGCCTGACCTAGTGCTCTTGGATATTATGATGCCCAAATTCGACGGCTTCACCGTTTGCGAAACGTTGCGCAAAACTACCAATATCCCAATCATCGTTGTGTCGGCAAAGGTGACGGAAGAGGATAAAGAGCGTATGTTCGACCTCGGTGCGGACGATTATATTACCAAGCCGTTTTCTTTCAAAGAAATGGTGATGAGAGTTGGCGCGCAACTACGTAGGTATTACGAGTTCAACGTCGTGCCTACGGGTGACAGACGATACGGTGAATTGCTTATCTCACCGTCGAGATACGAGGCTCGCGTAGGCGAAGAGCCACTTGCGCTCACGTCCAAAGAGTTCAAAATTCTCGACTATCTTACCTATCATGAGAACCAAATTATGCCCAAACAAAAGATTATCGACGACGTGTGGGGTGTTGACGAATATATAGACGAAAACACCGTTGCGGTGACGATTGCAAGGCTTCGCGACAAGCTCTCGAAGGTGGGTATCAACAATGTAGTCACCGTGTGGGGACTGGGTTATAAGTGGCAAGATTAAAGAGAAAATTGCAAAAAATAAGCTTTTACGTGCGCAAAATCGATAGATAAACTTTGAGTTATGAAAAGAAGTGAAATCGTAAAAATAGAAAGAACGCTTGCGCGTTTTCAAGACGGAGACTTGTATACGCGCGTAGATACGAGCGGTGCGGGTGAGTATCACGCAATTGCGGTGAGACTGGAAACACTGCGACTTTCTATGCTCAAAATCAAGGACGAGCAAGCACAAACGGAGAAGAGAACGAGCGTGTCCATATCCTCCGTTGCACACGATATGAAGACTCCTCTTGCGATAATCTCGGGATACGCCGAGTGCTTGTCGGACGGACTCGACGACAAAGACTATCCCGCGTTGATTGCTCAAAAAGCAGAGCAAATGAACGAGATGGTCGTTGGTATGGTGGAAGCTGCGAGAAACGCAAAAAGCGACGGTGAAGAGCATAGAGTGCTTTACGACGCAAGGGTGCTGTTCGGCAATATCCTCGACAAGCAACAAGCACTTGTTGCCACGAAGAATATAAAACTCAAAGCGGGCAAAATTCCCCGCGTCAATATCCGTGCGGATAAAACAAAAATAGAAAGCGTGGTGCAAAACCTTATTTCAAACGCCGTCAAATATTCAAACGAGAATACGACTATTAAAGTGACCTTTAAGCGCAACGGAGGATTTTTGTGCTTTTGCGTGAAAGACGAGGGTATAGGCATTGCCAAAGAAAATATCCCGCTCGTGTTTGACCAATACTTTAAAGAGGATACCTCTCGTCCGAGCGGTGCAAGCCAAGGCGTGGGACTTTACGTGACCAAGTGCGTGGTGGACGACTATGGCGGAAGTATATCCGTAAAGAGTAAAAAGGGGGAAGGAAGCAAGTTCTTCGTCAAACTTCCAATAGAGCAAGGTATGGAAGAGCGCAAGTCGTTCACGGCAAAATTCAATAATTTGCCACTTGTGGCGAAGGGTATAATTATGCTTTTGTTCGGCGTTTTTTGGTGTTGGATATACCGCTTTGCCAAGTATAGCGAAACGAGATATACCACCACTCTCGTTGCGGGAATACTGTCTATAGCACTGTTCGTCTTTATGTGGCCGATAGACTATATAAGCATATTCGTGTACGGAAAGCCTACCTTTTTGGCGGACTGAAAAGGTGTAAAACGCTTGAGTTTTTGCGTTGAAAACGCGGGAGAAAAGAATTGCTTTTCTGCATTGAAAAGCGAGATATTGCTTTTACGATAAAACAAAGAAAAAGATGCCGATATAGGCATAGAAAAGTAAAAAACGACGAGACGAGATCGTATCGTCAATTGTAAAAATAAGGACGACGGCGCACAAAGTGCGCGGTCGTTTTTTATATAATCGATTGATTTTATGCCACACAACACACGAAAAGAGTTTACTTTTATTAAAAATCCTTTAATGAACGTTAAAAACAAAATGTATAAAAATGGCAGTCGGAACAAACGCAAAACCGCATAAACTTGCAATGTCGAACTTCGCAAAAATGGGGTGAAAAAACAACAGATTTTGGAAAACGCATAAGCGTGATTTTTGACCAAAATGGAGTTTTATTGCGTCGTTTATGAGATAAAAACCGTGTTTTTGAGATAAAAAGCTGTAATTGTCACGTGATTGCAATATGTGATTTTTTGTGTATTTTCGGGTGTTGAAACGGCGCGAATTTTGGTGCAAAAAGGCGTTTAATTGCACGTGCAACCTTATGCAAAAATTATAATTTGTGCATAAAAATACAAATTTGTAAATAGAAAGCGAATTTTGTAAAAATTGTGTTTGACACTTATAAACGAGAGTAGTAAGATAATTTAGTATCAAAAAATATGCGCGTGCGCAAGTGCGTGTATATGTGAATGAAATTTATACAAAACGTATGCAAGAGGAAATATGAAACGAAAGGTATTGGTCGTAGCGTTGATAACGGTTGCACTGGCAAGTTTGCTCGTGGCGTGCAACTCGTCCACCAGCTACGACGGTATGACGAAAATTGTTTACGAATTGGAAGGCGGTTCGTATATGAACTGTGATTTGCCCGTATTGCAATATTACGATTTCAAATCGGGAACGAGCAATCTCATTTACGACCCGACCGTTCTTTCTCAAGAGACCGTGCAAAGAGAAGGCTACAAGTTTACGGGTTGGTTCAAGACCAAGACCGTTGACGGAAACGACGTGACTTATTCGGACAAGTGGAATTTTGAGTCGGACAAAGTCGGAACGGAAGGGATCACGCTCTACGCCGGTTGGGAACTCAAAGTGAAATACGCTTACAACGTATGCTACGTCGACGACAACGGCAATACGAAAGTGCTTGGAACATACAGCGTCAAAGCGGGTGAAGAGTTCAACGACAGAAAGAAATTTGCCAACAAACGCACGGGTTACACGGCGTACGTACATCAAAACGGCAAACTGCTCAACGGCGGATATTATCTCGACCCCGAGTTTACCAAGCCCGTGGAAGGATACAAACATCCCGGCGGTGACGAGAGTCTTACGATTAACGTTTATGCAAAGTACATCAAAGGCGAGTACACCATAGTGCGCAGTGCAAGCGAACTTACGCTTGCGAAGTCAAGCAATATCTACCTCGACGCCGACATCGATATGGGCGGAAAGGTGTTGTCTTTTGCAACGTACTCCAAGAAAACGTTTGAAGGAAACGGACACACCATTTCCAACTTCAAACTCTCGTACAATCTCAGCGACGCAAGCTTGGAAGCGAACTTCGACAACGGCAGTCAAAACGCGGTTTACGTGTGCTTGTTCAAAGAGATTGCGAATTCGACGATACAAAACGTAAACTTCAAGGGCGTGCAACTCGTCATCGAGGGTGAATTCAGTAAGGCTCAATACGTGTACGTCGCACCGCTTTGTATGAGCGCAACGGGCGCAACCGTGAAAAACGTGACATTTGAATTGACTTATCAAATCGTAGGACTGCCTATCGGTGATAGCACGACGTTTGAACTTTCAGGAGACGGTTACAGACAAAAAGACGAAGCGTCGAACTTCGAAGGCTTCGACATCACGATAAACGAAATAAAATAGTAAAAAACAAATTCGAAAAGAATTGAAGGAGATAGTAATGAATTCTAAAAAAGTCAAGACAATCGTATGCCTCGTGTTGGTTGTCGTAACGGCACTTTCAAGTATGATTGCGCTCGTTGCTTGCAACAAGAACCAAACGACTTACGACAATGAAAACGATCCGTTGGTCTTCTCGACGCAAGCGGTAGATAAGGTTTTCAACCCGTTCTTCTCGTCTACGGGCCCCGACAGCAGCGTCGTGGGTATGACGCAAATCTCTATGCTTTCCAACGACAAGAGCGGAAACGTTGCTTACGGTGACGACGAAGCGGTCGTAACAAAAGATTATCAATCCGTATATCAAGGCAATGGAGACGAAGGTATCACGACGTATTACTTCGTGCTCAAAAACAACATCCGCTTCTCCAACGGCTCTTATCTTACGATTAAGGACGTGCTTTTCAACTACTACGTGTACCTCGACCCCGCATACACCGGATCAAGCACCATTTATTCGACGGATATCGTCGGTTTGAAAGCGTATCGCACTCAAAGCCAAAACCCGGACGAGCAAGAGCAATTCAACGCGCAATTCAAGATTGCCGCGGCGGGCAGAATCAGCAAGCTCAAAACCGCTTGCAACGCAGTGTTTAAGGCTCACGACGACGCGGATGAAGACGTTGAATTGATGACTTCTTACCTCGAAGAATACGCAACCGCAAACTCCGGCAACGAGAATATCGTCGCGGACTTCAAAAAAGCGGTGGAATTGTTCAAAGAAGAACTTGCAAACGACTATTCCAACAGCGTTGACTCCTACAAGGATATTTCCTTCAAGGACGAGGACGGCAATCTTTATAAAAACTTGTTCACCACCGACCAAGAAGCGTTCCTCTACAACGAAGGCTTGATCACGTGGAATAAGAAAGAAGCCAAATTGAGCGTGTTCAACGACGACTTGGCAGGTATCAAATCTTGGTCCGTGCCCGAAGAAGGCGAGAACGAAGAGCAAGCAAAGGAAAGAGCAAAACAACAAGCAATCGATATCGTGTTTGCAGAGAAGATGCCCAAAAACGTCGTTGAAATCGTGTCTTACTGGAATACTTCCGTAACACTTTCCGAATTCCTCGAAAAACAAGCGATGGAAGAGTTTGCACAATCTCACACCAAGACTGTTGAAAACATCTCCGGTATCAAGTTTGCAAACCGCACGGAAAGCGTGGTCGTAAACGGCACGGAATACAAACCCGTCGAGTACGATGCGAACGGCAACGTCAAAGAAGGCTTCAACGAGGTGCTCTCCATCTCTATCAACGGCGTTGACCCCAAAGCAATCTGGAACTTTGCAATCGGTATTGCTCCGATGTACTACTACTCATCAAACAATTGGCACGGCAAGCATTATATAGACGATTTCGACTATGAAAAAGAATTCGGTGTTGAATTTATGTCTCAATCCTTTATGAACGAAGTCGTAAAAGACCCGAACAAGGTCGGCGTTCCCGTCGGTGCGGGCGCGTATGCGGCAAGCAAATCCAGCGGTGGTATCGACGACGTCGCTTCCGGTGAATTCTACGACAAGGGCGTCATCTACTTCGAGAGAAACCCGTACTTCTGTATGGGCCCCGCAAAGATTAAGAAAGTGCGTTATCAAGTGGTCGGTTCAAACAACATCACCACGACGCTTTACACGGGCGCGGTTGACTTTGCAGAACCCAATGCAAAACCGGAAACGATTGAAGAAATCAACAGCCACGAAGGTTACGCAAGCCAATCCGTCTCAACGCTCGGTTACGGCTATATCGGCGTCAACGCGGGTAAAGTTCCGTCAATCAAGGTAAGACAAGCGATTATGCACGCAATCAACACGCAAGAAACCGTCGATTACTACAAGACGACCGCAAGCCCGATTTATCGTTCTATGTCCCGTTCGAGCTGGGCATATCCCGGATACAACAACGGCGAATACGGCACGGAAGATCCGACTCCGTACTATCCGTACGTCGGCGGTGCAGTGCCCGAAGACTTGTCCGTAGTCAATCCCGATTACAGAGAGTTCGTACAAAACGAAGGACTTTCCGCGGGACAAAAGATGAGCGAAGAACAACAAAGAAGATTTATCACGTCTTTGGTTGAAAGCGCGGGCTACACCATCAACGCAGAGGGTATCTACCAAAACGGTAGCAACAAACTCAAATATACGTTCACCATCGCAGGTGAAGAGACCGATCACCCCGCGTTCAACGCAATGTTGCACGCAAGAGAAGTGCTCAACGAATGTGGATTCCAAATCACCGTGACGACGGACTCCAACGCACTCAAAAAGTTGTCGACGGGTGACCTCACCGTATGGGCGGCAGCTTGGGGCTCCACGATCGATCCCGATATGTACCAAGTCTATCACAAGGAATCCACCGCAACTTCCGTACTCAACTGGGGTTATAAACAAATCCTCAACGACACGAGCGGAAAGTACGCAGTGGAGCAAGAACTCATCGACCAATTGTCCGAACTTATAGAAAGCGCTCGTAAGACGGACGACAAAATGGAGAGAGCAAGAGATTACAGCGACGCGCTCGATATCGTAATGCAACTCGCAATCGAACTTCCGACGTATCAAAGAAAAGACTTGTTTGCGTACAACACCAAGAAGATTGACGCAAGCACGTTTACTCCGATCAGTGAACTCTCACCCTTCAAGGGCTTGACAAGCGAACTTTGGAACGTATCGCTCGTCACTGCAAAATAATCGATAAAGCAATGCGCTACGGCGCGAAAATACTATGAGGAAAAGCGCGATTTGAGGCAAATCGCCTCAAATACGCGCGTGTAAAAAGATGTTTAAGTATATCGTCAAAAGAATACTGATTTCCATAATAATATTGATTGGCGTATCCATCATCATCTATACGATGGTGAGATTGATGCCAAACGATTATGTGGACTTGAAGTATTCTCAACAACTTCAAGCCGGAACGGTTACTCAGGAAGACATAGCCAGGTTCAAGGAATTGTACGGAATCGGCGACTCGTCTTTCAAGGGCATAATGGGCGGATATTTTAAGTGGCTCGGCAACATGTGCAAGGGCGACTTGGGTGTATCGTTTAAGTACGAAAAGCCCGTGGGGCAAGTCATAAGCGAAAATATGTGGATTTCGTTTGCGATTGCGTTTATAGCGACGATTTTGCAGTTCTTGATTGCGATTCCGCTCGGTATAACCAGCGCGACGCACCAATATTCCGCTCGCGACTACATCACTACGGTGCTTACGATGGTGGGCATTTCATTGCCGACGTACTTCTTTGCGGCTATCGCAATCAAGATTTTCTCCGTCGACCTCGGAATTTTGCCTCCTAACGGACTTATCAACGCAAGTATGGACTATGCGAACGATTTTGCAGGTCAAATGGCAAAATTCGGCGATATGTTGCAACATATGATATTGCCTATCTTCGTCAGCGTGTTCTTGTCCATCGGCGGTCTTATGAGATACACCAGAACCAACACTTTGGAAGTGCTCAACGCCGACTACATAAGAACGGCAAGAGCCAAGGGTTTATCCGAAAAAACGGTAATCTACAAGCACGCTTTCAGAAATACGCTCATTCCGCTCGCAACTTTGCTTGCGGGAATTTTGCCGTCTTTGTTCGGCGGTATGATGATCACCGAGCAAGTGTTCGGTATTGACGGTATCGGCCGTCTTGCGTATCAAGCTTTGAAGGAAGGCGATATCCCGTTCGTTATGGGATACAACATGTTCCTTGCGGTTTTGACGGTTATCGGCACGCTGTTGTCCGATATTATGTACTCGATTGTTGACCCGCGCGTCAAACTCAGCAAATAGTAGGTGAATTATGGAAGAAAAAGATTTGAAAAACATAAACATCGATAAAGTTGCCTCTGACGTGCAAGACGCGACCGCTCTCGAAGAGCAATCCGCAGCAGTCGAAAATGCGACGGAAGCGGAAAACGTCCAGGCGACGGACGATACGCAAGAAAAAGAAGGCAAAGAAGATAAAGTCGAATACGTATACAAGGAAATGAGCCCTTTGAGAATGGTGGGAAGAAGATTTTTCCGCTCCAAACTCTCAATAGTCGGTCTCGTAATGATAGTGTTCCTTATTCTGTTCTCTTTCCTCGGTCCCGTGATTTACGACAAGTGGGGTGAAGAGACCGTTGACAGAACGGAAGTCATCAACACCATAAGAAACTCTTACGACTGGGTTGACGAAAACGGTGAGACGATCACGATTAAGGAAGTGCTTCAACACAAATCCGAAATCAATTCCTACGCAGATCCGTCCAAAGATCACCTTCTCGGCACGGACGACAAGGGTATGGACGTCTTTGTAAGAATTATGTACGGCGGACGTATATCCTTGACGATAGGCTTCATCGTAGTAATACTCGAAACTATAATCGGTATAATTCTCGGCGGTCTGGCGGGCTACTTCGGCGGCTGGGTGGATCAGTTGATTATGCGTATAGTGGATATATTCACGTGCGTGCCTACGCTTCCTATTTTGCTTATCGCGTCGGCTATGATCGACTCTTGGCAAGTGGACGCGGATACGAGAATTTACCTCTTGATGGCAATCATCACCATATTCAGTTGGAGCGGTGTTGCGCGTCTCGTCAGAGGACAGATTTTGTCTTTGAGAGAGCAAGAATACATCACTGCGACGGAAGTTATGGGATTGCCGACGTGGAGGAAGATTTTCTTGCACCTCATACCCAACGTTATGCCTCAACTTATCGTGTCGATGACGCTCGGTCTCGGCAGCGTTATCTTGTACGAGTCTACGTTGAGCTTCTTGGGACTCGGCGTTCAATTGCCGAAGGCCGCTTGGGGTACTATGATCGCAACGTCCAACGATCCGCAAGTTTTGAGCTACCATATGAACATGTGGTTGCCTGCAGGTATTATGATCGTTATTGCGGTGTTGGGCTTCAACTTCGTAGGCGACGGATTGCGCGACGCAATGGATCCCAAAGCAAAAAAATAATTGACAGGTGGTTTTATGAAAATAGAAAAGAAGAAAAAAACGTCAAATTATCTGTCAATACGCGACAGCAGAAAAATAATCAGATACAACATCAAAAAGATGAGGTATTACGAGGCGCAAAAACGTAAAAAACGCGATAAGAGCGAATATACGACCACTATGCGCGACGAAAACAACCTCATCGAAATAGAAAATCTCAAAACTTGTTTCTTTACGGACACGGGCACGGTTATGTCTGTCAACGGCGTATCTTTCGAGATACCCAAGAACAAAATCGTGGGCGTCGTGGGTGAATCGGGTTGCGGGAAGAGCGTAACGTCGCTCTCCATTATGCAACTGGTGCAAGCACCGCAAGGACAAGTGGTTGACGGTCAAATAAGATTCAATTCCGACGAGCTCGGCTATGATGAAGAGGGCAAAAAGATTGCTTACGACATCGCAAAAATGCCGACCAAGGAGATGTACAAGGTACGCGGAAAAGACATCACGATGATTTTCCAAGAGCCGATGACCTCGCTCAACCCCGTCTTTACGATAGGATACCAACTTGACGAAGTGTCCTTCACGCACAATCCGTCCGTGAGCAAGCAAGACGCAAAAGCGGTGAGTATCGAGATGCTCAAAAAAGTAGGCATCGCGATGCCCGAAAGAGTGTACGCCTCCTACCCCCACGAGTTGTCGGGCGGTATGCGTCAAAGAGTTATGATTGCAATGGCTCTCGTAGGCGACCCCAAACTCATCATCGCGGACGAGCCGACCACGGCACTCGACGTCACCATTCAGGCGCAAATCCTCGAACTTTTGAAGGACTTGCAACGCAAAGAGGGATGCTCCATTATGCTTATCACGCACGACCTCGGCGTTATTGCGGAAATGGCGGACGAAGTGGTGGTTATGTACGCGGGCAGGGTGATTGAAAAAGGCACGGCAAGCGAAATCTTCCACAACCCCAAACACCCCTACACGATAGGACTTCAAAAGAGCAAACCGCTCATCACGTCCCCGTCAAACGAACCGCTTTATTCCATACCGGGACAAGTCCCCAGCCCGATAAATTTGCCAAACACTTGCTACTTCAAGAACAGATGCGCAAAGTGTATCGGCGCGTGCGAAGGGGAATATCCGCCCGAAATCAAAATCAGCGACACTCACTACGTGTCGTGCTATCTTTACGAACAAAAGGAGGGCAATGAACAATGAGCGATATCCAAAAGAACGAATTGTTTGAAGACGCTCAAAGCGAACAAAACGCAAGCGTCGAAAACGAGCAAAATGCCCTTCAAAACACGCAAGAGAAAAAAGACGACATCATTTTGGAAGTGGACGATTTGCAAAAGCACTTTGTGCTTTCACGCACGTTGCTTGGCAAGCCGACTTCCACTCTCAAAGCGGTTGACCACGTCAGTTTCAAACTCAAAAGAGGCACGACCATCGGTATCGTTGGTGAGTCCGGTTGCGGAAAAACCACGATGGGCAGAACCATCCTTAAACTGTACGATATCGACGGCGGAAAAGTGTATTACAACGGTGAAGATATCACCGATATCTCCAAAAAGAAGATGCGCGCGTTGAGGACTTCGATGCAACTTATCTTCCAAGACCCGTATTCCAGCCTCCCGCCGAGAATGACTATCGGCAGTATTATTTCCGAGGCGGTGAAAGTGCACAAAATCGTGCCAAAAGAAGAGGTTTCCTCGTACGTGCGCGACATAATGAAGAAGTGTGGATTGCAAGAGCAATATTACGACCGTTATCCGCACGAATTCTCCGGCGGTCAAAGACAACGTATCTGCATTGCAAGAGCGTTGGCGGTCAAACCCGACCTCGTTATTTGCGACGAGCCGGTAAGCGCACTCGACGTGTCCGTGCAAGCGCAAATCATCAATTTGCTCAAAGAATTGCAACAAACGATGAACCTCACTTACGTGTTTATCTCCCACGATTTGTCGGTGGTCAAGTACATAACGGACGAAATTTTGGTTATGTACCTCGGCAATATGATGGAAAAGGGTAATACGGACGATTTGTTCGACAATCCGCTTCACCCGTACACGAAAGCGTTGTTCTCGGCAGTTCCCGTGCCCGATCCCGACGTGAAGAGCAAGAGAATCATTCTCGAAGGCGATATTCCGTCACCGGCAAATCCGCCCAAGGGTTGCAAATTCCACACTCGTTGCTCGCAATGTATGAACGCGTGCAAGATTATCGAGCCGAAGTATCACGAGGTTACGCCCGGACACTTCGTTGCCTGCCACCTCTACGACGAGGATATTATGAGCAGACAAGAGGAACTCGACAAAGCGTACGAGCACGTCAAAGAGATGGAAGAGCGTCAAAAAGAGATTGCGGACGAATACGACGTAATCAAGAAAATCAAAGACGCTTTCGAAAAAATCCTCAAGAAGAAGAAATCAAACGACGAGATTTTTGAAGAGTCGGCACCCGTTGAAACCGACGAAATCGGCGATGAAAACGACTTCAAAGGTGCGGATATCATTCAAAACCAAGAAGTGACGCACACGCTCGAAGACGACAACGTCCAAGACGCAAGCGACGCAAACGACGATGAAGAAATATAAAAAGAAAGTCAAAGTCATATACGTCGAAGACGACGGGCGCACGCTGTACAATATGGACGGCGTGAGACGTCAAAATGCCATTATTCCCGACAAGATAACCAATACTCGCCTTGAAAAGAATAAAAACAAGGACAAGGAAGAGGCATATCTCGAAAGGAAAGAACGGCGTGCGGCAATCAGAGCAGGGTATGCGGTATATCTCCCGATATTATTCGGAGTGCTCGTATGCTTTGCGGTGGTTGCGGTGGTGATGTACTTCTGGTTGAAGTAATATCGATAAATAATATATCTGTCTCTTATACACATCTGACGCTGCCGACGAATTAGACGGTGTA